>CALADT010000019.1 GCA_937890655.1 uncultured Mucispirillum sp.
ATTTTTTATTTTAGAAAGTTTTATAACTGTTTCAGGTAACATATTAACGCCTGTTCTACTAGGAACATTATATAATACAACAGGAATATCCACATGTTCTGCTATTGTTTTAAAATGTTCATATAATCCTGCTTGTGTAGGCTTATTATAATAAGGTGTAATAGATAAAACAGCATCTGCTCCTGATTTTTTAGCATGCTCTGTTAAATAAACAGATTCTTTTGTGCTGTTAGAACCAGCCCCAGCAATAACAGGAATACGTTTTTTTGCTTGGTCTATAACTATTTCTATAACTTTACAGTGTTCATCATGGGATAATGTGGCAGATTCTCCAGTAGTGCCACAAGGAACAATAGCGTCTGTTCCCTCTGCAATATGAAACTCTACTAAATTTCTTAGTGCTTTTTCATCTACTTCCCCATTTTTAAATGGTGTAATTAATGCAACAATACTTCCTTGAAACATAATATTTCTCCTTATACCTTAGTATATATAAGCTTCATCATTTAATTCAGCTGTATAAACTCTGCGGCCCTCTCCCTGCAGATATATAGTTTTTTCATCTTCATAATAAACAGTTAAGATTTTACCACCGGCTGTTAAAAGAGATACAGGGTTTTCCACAATCCCTTTTTTTAAAGCAATTAATGCAGAAGCAGCACAACCTGTGCCACAGGCTAATGTTTCTCCTTCTACTCCACGTTCATAAGTCCTTATGGATAACTCATGACTGCCTGTTTTTTCAATAAAATTAACATTGGTGCCTTTTTCGGCAAAATCTTTATTATATCTTATGTCTTTACCTATATTATAAACATCAATAGTAGATAAATTATTACAGATTATAACAGCATGTGGCACACCAGTATTAACAGAATGTATTTCATAATTATTTCCACAAGCTAAAATATTTTTATTAAGTTCTAAAGAATGGGCAGGGGTAAGCATTGTTTTTACTTCATTATTATCTTTTATTTCTGCCTTTATTATGCCAGCTAATGTTTCAAATGACATATTTTTACCGGCAATCCCCTCAAGATAAGCAAATCTAGCAGCACACCTTGCACCATTACCACACATTTCGGCAATAGAACCATCAGAATTATAAAACTGCCACTTAAAATCAGCTTTATTTGAGTTTTCAATAAATATAACACCGTCTGCACCAACAGATAAACCTCTGGCACATATTTTTTCTATAAAGTTTTCTTTTTCATATAAATAATTATATTCACCTGTTCTATTATCAAAAATTATAAAATCGTTACCGTTGCCACTCATTTTTGAAAATTTAATATTCATATACGCTCCAAAATAAAACTAAATATCAAAATACCATATTTAAAGTAATATATCAATTAATTTTATAATCATATAAATAAAGTTCCTGTGTAAAAGGAACACCTGCAAGAAAATAAAGATTAGCCGAATCTTCTGAAACACGGTTACAGCCTGCTTTATCGTATATTTTATAGTTGCTATAATTATCTGTCATTAAAAATATATTATGCTTATTTAAATTTAAAAGATAATTATGAAATTGTTGCAGGTTTATTTTACCAAACCCATTACCTTGATATTTTTCATTTGTTACAAATAACACAAGCTCTGCATCATAAGTTTTTGGGTTATTTTTTATTAAGTTACTACTTAACTTATTGTATTGTAGTTGGTATTTAAAAATACTTCTACCGTCTTTAAAAAACATCATAATAAATACAAATAAAAAGGATAAAAATAAATAAAAATATTTTAAAACATTCCTTTTACATATTATATCTGCTAATAAAAAAGAACATTGCTTATTATCTTTTGTAACAACTACTTTATAATTTGATTTAGAAAGCATAAAAAAAGAATATGCGTAACAGCTGGCAGAACATAAAACTTTACTTTTAATTTCCTCATCTAAATTCCATAACCTACCAACTAATTTTGAAAGCTCAAATATATTACTTAACTTAAATTTACCTGTTTTATAATCCATAAATACACCTAAAGTTATTTAAAGTAATATACTATTAATATAATTGCAAGAAAAATATAAAATTATACAATATAATACATATAATTAGAGTTTTTAAAAGATTATGAAAAATATAATGAAATTAATATAATTAAGATTAAGGAATTTTTATAAATGAAGTAAAAAATACATATGCAAAACAATTATTTTATTAATATTTAACTACTTGCATAAATTTGGATTTATGTTTTACAGTAATGCCATTATATATTCCATTAGCCTTAAAAAAATCTACTGAAATATTACATCTATTAATACAACCATTACTATTTAGTGTTACTATTACTATAATATTAAGCAATAATCGTATTAATATTTATAATTTATTTAACTATTTGCCTACATATGCGTTTATATTTTGTAGTAATGCCATTGTATATTCCATTAATGTTGAAAGCATCCATGGAAAAGTTACACCTATTAATGCAACCATTACTATAATTTTTGGAATGAAAGATAATGTCATCTCTTGGATTTGTGTTACTGCTTGAAATATACTCACTAAAAGACCAACTGCAAGCCCTGCTATTAATGTAGGGGCTGATATAATTAAAGCCAACTCTAGTCCTTTTGATACCAGTGAAACTGCTATATCCGAATTCACATTAAGCCCCCTACTTTATAACTCTCAACAAGCCCTCTTATTAATAATGACCAGCCGTCTACTAGTATAAATAATAATATTTTAAATGGGACAGATATCATTACAGGTGGTAACATCATCATACCCATAGCTAAAAGCACACTCGATACCACAAAATCTATAATCAAAAATGGTAAAAATAGTAAAAACCCTATTTGGAATGCCACCTGCACTTCACTCATAACAAATGCTGCTACCAAAACTAAATCCGGTATATCATCATATGTTTTAGGTCGTTCTGAACGGGAAAGCTCCGTAAATAATATAATATCTTTTTCACGAGTATTTGAAAGTAAAAAATCACGCATTGGTTTTCTTGCTTCTTCCACTGCCTGTTTAAATGTTATTTCCTCTTTCACATATGGTGCAAAGGAGTTTTTATTAATTTCTGATAAAACTGGAGTCATAATATAAAAAGTTAATAAAAGTGCCATACCTGTTAATATTTGGTTAGGTGGCATTTGTGCTGTTCCCATTGCTGTTCTTAAAAAAGAAAATACTATAATAATCCTTGTAAAACTTGTCATTACCATAATAATAGACGGTGCAAGGGCAAGTATTGTAAAAATAAAAACAACTTGTAGGGAGAAAGCCACATCCTGTGGAGTTTCTGCCCCCTCTACACCAAACCTAAAAGTAGGTATAGGTATTGTCTGGTTTTGGGCATAACTAACACCTGCAAAACCTAAAAATATTATGCCTAAAAATAAACCAAAAAGTAAGCCTTTCTTTAATGTTGATTTTTTTATTACTGCTGCCACAATATTTTACTCCACATTACCTTTTCTATTACGAATAGAGTTTAATTTATCTTCCACTATTGCATTACTTGAGCTTAATTCTTCGTCTAAATGTTCTTTTCTTTTAAAAAAAGTCATATATCCTTTAAAATCATGTTTTTTAATAAAACCTGCACGAATTTTTACAGCTTCCACTTCGTCCACTATTTTATCAATAACGTTCATACCACTATCTGTAACACCTATAATATATATAATATCCCCTATTTCATAAAAATAAAGCGATTTCCTTAACTCTAAATCCACCTTTCCTAAAAGCCTGCCACTTCCTGGAATATCAGAATAAATCTGCCTTTTAAAAAATACCTTTAGAAAATAAAATAGAACCATTATTATTATTAAAACAATAGTCAACCCAAAAAGCATACGTCCATAACTGCCTGCACCAACAGGTTCAATTTTTGGAGATGCTACTTGCTGGTTATTATCTAACACATTAGTATTTGTTTTAACAGGTATTGGAAAAACAATAGATATTTTTTTATTTGTTTTATTAATTATAGGTTCAATAGGTTGTTCTTTAAATTCTACAAAAAAACGTTTTTTATCTTTAGAATCAAGATATGCACTTTTTATAGGAATATCATAGTAATTTTCACGGTCAAAGACTATTTTTTCTGTTGTATCAAAAGTGAATACAAGAGTATTTTTAGTTTCGTCTGCTAACTGCTCAAAAGCAGAGTAGCCCTTTTGAAAAGTAAAAACAAACTCTGCCTTATTATCTTTTATTGTAGATTTTAGCTCTGCTGCATAAAGTGAAGTAGATAACAGTGTAAATAAAATAGTTAAAAATAGTTTTTTAGCCATATAACCCATCTTTAAATTTTTCTACAAGCTGTTCTTTTGTTAATATTTCACTAATACGGATACCAAATTTTTCGTCTAGCACCATAACCTCTCCGTATGCAAGTGGTTTTTCATTCACAAGAAAATCAACAGGCTCACCAGATGTTTTGTTAATACGGATAATTGTTCCACTTTCCCACCTTAACATTTCACCAATGGTTACCTTTTTTCTGCCAAGCTCTACACTTACTCCAAAAAGAACTTCGCCAAAAATCTCTTTTATTTCTTCTCTGGTCATATTACACCTTTATTATATATTACGACTTTTGAACTACAAAACTTGTAATATATACATTATAAAGTTTACCTTTTGCCATCATACCGTTTATTCTACGTAAAAATTCGTTTCTTAAATTTACTTTACCTTGTGATGTTGATATTTCTTCATATGCTTTTGAAGATAAAACTGTAATTATCATATCTAACACACGTGGCATTTTCGCTTCTATCTCTGCGTATAAATCAGAATTTTTAGGGTCAAACTCAAGTGCCAATGTAATAGATAAGTATGTAATACCTGTTGGGTCTGCAAGGTTTACATTTAATGTAGGAATAGGATAAATTTGCCCTATTTCTGAATTATTCATACCCACACTCATATCCATAGAAGGCATAGGTGCCATTTGCGGTTGCTGAACTGGTGCAGGAGCTGGTGCTTGAGCCGGTGCCTGCATTTGTGATTGTGCTACTGCCTGACCTTCTGCTGCTTTTTCTTCTTTAGGCCCTAGAACAAATAAAAATACTACAACAAGCACTACTATTATTAAAATTAATGCAACTGCTATAATTATTATTAGTTTAGATTTTGATTTTTTAGGGGCAGCCTGCTGCTCTCCGTTTTCATTTTCTTCTGGCATCTATATCCTCCAATTATTTCTATATTATAAAATTTATTTAATCATCTAAATTATTTTTTCCAGCTTCTGCAAATTCTGGAGTAACCATATTAATCTCAACACGTCTATTCATACTTTTATTTTTGTCAGTAATATTAGGAAGTATAGGGTGATACTGCCCATAACCTGAAGCTGAAAGCCTTACAGGGTTAAAATCTGCCTTAACAAAATATGATATAACCGATAATGACCTATCAGTGGATAGTTTCCAATTAAGCTCTGGTGCACCTGTATTATCAGTATGGCCTTCTATGTTAATATAATATGATGTATCTTTTACAATATTAATTATTTTATCAAGTATAGGCCCTGCCTGAGGTAAAAGCTCTGAACTTCCTGGTTTAAAAAGTGCAGAATCCATTATTCTAACACTTAAACCTTTATCTGTTTTAACAACAGATATCATATTATCCATATTCTGAGCTTGCATCATGGACTTTATTTGGCTTTCCACCTGTTCTTCTGTTTTACTAACTGTATCCTTTAATGAACGTTTTGCAACAATATTCATCTGACTTAAAGGTGTAACACTAGGGCTTTTCATAATACCTGAAGAACCTGCTAATATACCAAAAGACTGTTCCATTTTAACTTTATCAAAGTTTGCCATAGAAAGAAGCAAAACGAAGAAGGTTAAAAGTAGTGTAGTCATATCAGAAAACGTTGTCATCCATTTAGGAGCCCCTTTTTCACATTCAGGGCATTTTTTATTAGCCACAATTTACCCCACTTTTTAATCAAACTGCGATTTGCGTTGTGAAGGTGGTAAAAAGGCATTAAGTTTCTGTTCAACAATACGAGGGTTATCCCCTGATTGAATAGCCATAATACCTGCAAGCATAATTTCTCGCAAATGCTGTTCCTCTATGGAACGTATTTTCATTTTAGTTGATATAGGCGTTGCAACCATGTTCGCAATAATAGAACCATAAAATGTTGTAATTAAGGCAACGGCCATGGCAGGTCCAATAGCTGCAGGGTCACTCATGTTTAAAAGCATGGCAACAAGACCGATAAGTGTACCAATCATACCCATGGCTGGTGCAATATCTACAAAGTATGCAACAACAAATATATTCGCCTCATGACGTTTTATCATATTTTCAAAATCAAGCTCTAATACACTGCGAATAACTTCAGGCTCTGTACCGTCAACTGCTAAACGGATACCCTTTCTAAGAAACTCATCTTTCATATTTTCTTCTTCTGATTCCAATGATAAAATACCATCACGACGTGCTTTAACAGCAAAATCTACAAGCTGAGATATTAAGTTTTGCTCTGACTGAGGTATATATATAAATGCCTTAGATGCAGATTTTAAACCTACAATCAGTTTATTAATTGGGTTAGCTGACATAACAATACCAATAGAACCACCCACAACAATTAAAAAGGATGGAAAGTCAATATAAGGGCCTATACCAACACCAATAACCAGCGACCAAATAACAAGTGCCCATGCAATGACTAAACCTACAATACTTCCTATATCCATATTTCTCAACCTATAATATTTTTGTATATGGCAAATAATACCACATATGAATTATAAACACAATACTATATTTCTACTATTAAAAACAACATTTGTCTATAATAAATTACTATATCGGCCTATATTTTTTTATCTTTAATATTTAATTGTATTAATTATATACAGAAATATGTATAAAACAACTAAAAATGTATAAATATAGTAGATTATTTTAATTTCTTATTGCAATTTTAAAATTTTAAGATAATATTAACGGTTACAGAAAAAACGGAGGATTTAGTTTTGAGTAAAAATAATGATTTATCACAAATGGCATTAAATTACCACAGCATGAATGTTGCTGGAAAAATAGAAGTTATATCTACAAAACCTTGTGAAACACAGGAAGAATTATCACTAGCATATACACCGGGAGTTGCAGTTCCTTGCCTTGCTATTGAAGAAAACCCTGATGATGCTTACAAATATACAGCAAAAGGTAACCTTGTTGCAGTAGTTACAAACGGCACAGCTGTTTTAGGGCTTGGAAATATTGGGGCAATGGCAGGTAAACCTGTTATGGAAGGAAAAGGGATACTTTTTAAAAAATTTGCAGATATTGATGTATTTGACATAGAATTAAACACTTTAGATACAGCAGAGATTATTAAAACTTGCCAACTTTTAGAACCTACTTTTGGTGGTATTAATTTAGAAGATATTAAAGCACCTGAGTGTTTTATTGTGGAAGATGAACTTAAAAAAACAATGAATATACCTGTTTTCCATGATGACCAACACGGAACAGCTATTGTAGGTGGTGCTGCCTTAATAAACGCATTAAAAGTTGCAGGGAAAGAAATTGATAAAATAAAAGTAGTTATGAACGGTGCCGGTGCTTCAGGCCTTGCTATTGCATCATTAATTGTTAATTTAGGTGTTAAAAAAGAAAACCTTATAATTTGCGATACAAATGGTGTTATTTATAAAGGCAGAGAAAAAGGCATGAACCCATATAAAGAAAAATTTGCCACAGAAAGCTCTGCAAGAACATTAGAAGAAGCAGCAAAAGATGCTGATGTTTTATATGGTTTATCTAAAAAAGGTGCATTCTCTAACGAAGTTATTAAAAATTTAGCTAAGAACCCTATTATATTTGCTATGGCTAACCCAGACCCTGAGATTACTCCTGAAGAAGTAAAAGCAATTAGGGATGATGCTATTATGGCAACAGGCAGAAGTGATTACCCTAACCAAATTAATAATGTTATGTGTTTCCCATTTATGTTTAGAGGTGCTTTAGATGTTCGCACTACTATAATTAATGAAGAAATGAAAATGGCTGCAGCACATGCTATTGCAGAACTTGCACATACTGCTGTGCCTGATGTGGTTCGTAAAGCCTATAACGGTAAAGACTTTACTTTTGGTAAAGAATATATACTCCCTACCCCTTTTGACCCACGCCTTTTAACAAAAGTTAGTGCTGCTGTTGCTCGTGCTGCTATGGATTCTGGCGTGGCTACAAAACCTATTAAAGATTTTGATGAATATATGATTTCTTTAGAATCACGTATGAACCCATCACTTAATATGATTAACTATGCTTTTAAAACTGCTAAAAAAAATAAAGGTAAAATAGGTTTTGCTTTTGCAGATAAGCCTTCTGTTTTATCAGCTGCTGCAAAAACAAAAGAGTTTAAAGTTGCCACACCTTGTTTAATTGGTAATACAGAAAAAATCAAAAACACTGCTAAAACTTTAAATATTGATATTTCTGATATGGTTATATATGACCCAGAAACATATAAAGATACTGATAAAATCATAAATAAACATTATGAAAGATATTGGAGAACAGGCCTTACAAAACAAAATGCAATAGATGACATTAAAGGAGGCCATTATAACAGGTTTGCTGCTGCTGTATTAATGAATGGTGATATTGACGCAATGGTGGGCTACTCTTTAAAACAATTAGATACAACTATTGCTGCTATTGCAGATATAATTGATTTAAAAGAAGATTATTATACTGCCTCATCAGCTGTGCTTTTAGCTAACAGACAAAAAAGCCTTGTAATAGCAGACCCAACATTATATACATATGAAGATGAAGAATTTTTATCTGAAATAATATTGCAATCAGCAGATATATGTGAGGTATTAGATATAAAACCAAATATTGCAGTTATTTCTAACGGTAATTATGGTTTATCTCTTGATAGTGAAGAGATTGTAACAGCAATAGAACTTGCAAAACAAGCAAAACCAAAACTTAATATTGAGGGGGATATGGATTTTGAAACAGCATTAAACCCTCTTGTAGCTAAAAACTATCCACTATCAAATAATAATGGCGATGCAAATACATTAATATTTAATAGTGCAGCTGCTGCCGATAGCGTTATTAAATCACTTACATTATTTGGTGGTTTTAAAATATGTGCTAAAACAATACAAGGCTTTAGCGAGCCTGTTCAAGTGGCAGAATCTTATGCTACTTCTGATGAAATCTTTCATCTTGCAATAATTGCAGCTGCTAGCATATAATTAATAAATTAATATATTCTTTTTAAGTGGTAGATTATTCTACCACTTTTTTTTGCTTAAAATAATATAAAGATATTGAAGATTATATTAATATAATATTTAATGCTATTAATAATATGGAGAAAAATTTATGAAAAATATTTTAATGATAGCAACAGGTGGCACTATTGCATGTGTTAAATCAGAAAATGGGCTAGTTCCTAATATTAAAGGGGAAGATATTATTAACCTTGTGCCTGAACTAAAAAATATATGTTCTATTACAACTATGGAAATAATGAATATAGATAGTTCTAACCTATCCCCTAATAACTGGATTAAAATAATAGAAACTATTGAAAAATATTATAATGATTATGACGGTTTTGTTATAACTCATGGAACAGATACTATGGCTTACACATCATCATACTTAAGTAATGCCATAGAAAATATTAATAAACCTATTATACTTACAGGCTCACAACTTTCCATAGAAGCAGAAAATACAGATGCTAAAGATAATATTTACCATTCATTTTTAACAGCTTGTAGCCATAAAGCAGGTGTATTTTTAGTATTTAATGGTAATATTCATTGTGGTCATACTGTAAAAAAAGTATTTAGTGAAGATTTTGAAGGGTTTTGTTCCATTAATAATGAAAAAGCCGGAGTTATTAATAATGGTAAAATAATATGGAATATTGAAAATAAAGTTACTAGTCAAGAGATAAGTTTTAATAAAAATATAAATGAGAATATTTTTATTATAAAAATGATACCATCATTAAAGCCAGATATTATAGATGTGCTTATAAATATGGGTTATAAGGGGATAATTATAGAAGGTTACGGTGCAGGTGGTGTGCCAACAGAAGAATGTGAAAATAACTTTATACCTGCTATAAAAAAAGCAGTGGAGAACAATATTACAATAGTCTGTGCCACTCAATGTTTATATAATGGCGTTCATCTTGATAAATACCCTATGGGAATTATGGCTGATAAATACGGTGCAATATCTGCTAAAAACCAAACACTAGAATATACTCTTACAAAGTTAATGATAGGTTTAGGTAATAATATGGATAAACCTTCATTAAAAAAATATATGGAAAAATAGATAATTAAAACTATACATAATATTTTATTATTATGTATAGTTTATTTATATCTTCATCTATTTTTTTAAGTTATCAAAATAGTAATATATTACATTATCTTCAATTCGTCTATACATTACTGCATCTTCATTATTTTTTATAGGGGAAGAAAATTTACCACATTTTTTTCCACCACAATAAAAATCCCCATAATTTAATACTATATTTTTACTACTACAATTCTTTGGTATGGAAGATATTTTTTCTTCCTTAAAATTTGTTTGTTTATATATACTTCCACTAAATGATTTGTAATATAATATATTATTTTTTCTACATGCTTTTGGTAAAGAATATGACATGGATAAAAAACGCTGCCATAATGTTTCTAAATAATAGATTTGTATATTGGATTTATCTAAATTAATAAATGATGTAGATGTTGCTGCAAAATCATTGGATTTAGGTAAATCATGGTATTTTTCAATATCTGTAATTAATGTATTACCACATATGGCTGATACACTATGATTACTTAACCTACAATCTTTTTCATCACTTATTTTTACTGTATTATTATCTAGCACAAAAAACTTTTTATTATCTTCTAAGATACCATAAAACATGCCTTCTTGATGATGTATTTTTGTATAACCTGAAGGCAACTGCCCTGCTATAACAAATGATTTTAATTTATCATTATAAACAAGTAAATAATTGTTTTGCTGTAAAAGTGCCGGTTTCTTATCTATATAACCTGCTGAAATAATATTTATTCCTGTATCACCTTTATATAAAATATCGCCATTATATGAATTTCTTAATACTGCGTTACTACCAACCCACTCTATTATATAATTTGGCACAAGCTCCACAAACCCATTTAAAAGCCTTTTATATCTTCCAACACTTGCACATTCTGACGCAGAAAAAACTTCCACATTACTACCATTATATAATATTACTTCATACCCATATACTCGTATATTACTATATTTTTCTTTTAATAAAAGCCCAGAACAATAAGGCATTGTAAAACCTATCTCATTTTCCTTTAATACACTTATTATATTTTTTCCTGCTGCAAAAGATATAACATTACTATCTGTATACACTTTTTGGTATGATTTACTAAAACTAACAAGAGAATTACGAATCATTATTGATTGTGGAATGGATTTTTCAAAATCTTTAGGGTGAGATGATTTAGTTTCCACAGGTTTTACTGACTGCATAAGTGGAATATTAGTTATAATCTCTGTTTTTGTGGCACAGCTTACTATTAAAACATTAATGAATATAACTAATATTACTTTATACATGAATAAACCACCTTAAAAATGGGGTTTTATATTATTTTAATATTTTATTATTAGGTTCTTTACGCAGTTGGTCCCAACCTAGCACGATTTCTAATACATGACGGCTATCAGGATACTGCCCTGCATATGCTCCTAATTCTTCTGTATAATAAGCATAGTTAATTCTTAATGCCCATACATTTACACCTGCTCCTGCTGTCCAGTAGCCTTGATGAAGGCCTGTGCGTAAAAATATTCTGTTCCAAAAACCTATTTCTGCACCTATATTTACACGTTTACCAAAGGATTTATCTTTACCGTTCATAAATATTAAGTCATTAAAATCTATTACTATATTTGATGATATAAAGTTCCAATTAGGAGATATGGCTAAACTTAAATTTAATGTTGGATTTATTTCATCTAAACCTGATGAAAATGATGTATAACCAAAATCATTAAACGATAAACCTACTCTTGCATTTAATTCTTTTCTTAACCATGGAAGTTCATACATTATACCTACGCTACCTAATATGCCCCAACCGGTATTATTTAACATATTAGATAATAGTTCGTTGGTATTTAGGCTTGCAAGCTCTATGGCCGTAAAGCTACCTGTATAACCCATTCTATAAAATCCTAATACACTTACTCCAAAATGTAGAGATTTATCTTCTAAAAAAGAATGGGCATACGTAAATATGCCACCTGCATCTGCATGGACTTTTACACCAATAGTTGGCATTACCCTATTATATGTTAATAAGTTTACATTACTATTAAAAAATAAACCAAATGACCAATTTTTATAAGTAAAAGCTGGAAACATACTTACTGGGTTTAAGTTATTATATTGACCCATCATTCCGTCTAATGTTTGGATTAAAGCTTCTTGAGTTAAACCCCCTGATGTAAAGACATTTAATAAATTTTGACCATTATTTACTATATTGCTGTTGGCTCCTATGGTTAATGGTATCAAATCAAAATTCCAATGACTTTTATTCATAGCTAGCCCTGCTGGGTTATAAAAACCGGCATACTTATCATCACTTACACCAAAAAAGGCATTACCCATTCCCATTGCTCTAACACTTGTCATCATTCGTGGGTATTCTCGTGAAAATACTGATTTTTGGGCGTATGTTTCTGTATATAATAATAATGAAATTATAAATATTAATAATGGTCTTAGTTTCATAAAAACCTCATGTTATTATGGTATAGGTGGTATTGGTGGCAATGGTGGAACAGGTAAATTAGGTATTTTTAAACCAAATTCAGTTTCAATATAATTTATCAAACTTTCTTCTGTTATTCTATTTGTTTTAGGGTCTCTTAACTTTTTAGCTAACCCCCCTATTACACTACCAAAATCACTTTGCCCCATTAAACTGCCTATTTCATTAGCTCCATCTTCCCCTAAGGTTAATGAATTATTTAAACTTTCTAAAAAAGTATGCTCTTGGCTTAAATAAGAAGTGAGGCTTTGTCCTGCTATTTCTGGAACAATATTATCTGATAATTCCTTAAAACCTACTTCGCTTAATTCTAAAACACTTGCTCCACCACCACTGGTATTTAGCATCATGGAGCTCATATTTATAACAGTTCCCATTATACCTGTTAGGCCACATATACTTTTTAAATTAGAAGATAATTGACCGTTAATAGCTTTAAGTTCCTGTGTTCTATTATCGCATATATAAACCGCTTTATTATATTGAGATTGTAAAAATTTAGATTTGTTCATATCAATAGTTTTAATACCCATTAAGGCACCGGCTGTCATATAAATATCACTGCCACCTGTTGTTAAAATACTATCCATTCCCCTAACAATATCAAAACCACTACAGTTTAATAGTGAGCTAACATAAACATATATTTCTTCATCATTTAATTTTCTACCGGAATACATTAAAGATTCATATGTTGAAATAACATCTGCACACTTTCCAGAAATAAAGTCAAAATCAAGTTGGTCTTGTTTTACTTCTTCTGAAGTTTTGCTTTCTGCAGATGAATATACACTTTCCCCACAACCATAAAACAAAAGCAGGGATAAAGATAGCAACGATAATAACAGTTTTTGAATTAATGCCTCCAATATAAAGTGCAATTATTTTATAATAAGCAATTTATAAGCCAAAATCAAGAATATTTATAAAAAATAGCATTATTTTAGTTTTTCTTATTTAATTGGTCCCAACCTAGCACGATTTCTAATACATGACGGCTATCAGGATACTGCCCTGCATATGCTCCTAATTCTTCTGTATAATAAGCATAGTTAATTCTTAATGCCCATACATTTACACCTGCTCCTGCTGTCCAGTAGCCTTGATGAAGGCCTGTGCGTAAAAATATTCTGTTCCAAAAACCTATTTCTGCACCTATATTTACACGTTTACCAAAGGATTTATCTTTACCGTTCATAAATATTAAGTCATTAAAATCTATTACTATATTTGATGATATAAAGTTCCAATTAGGAGATATGGCTAAACTTAAATTTAATGTTGGATTTATTTCATCTAAACCTGATGAAAATGATGTATAACCAAAATCATTAAACGATAAACCTACTCTTGCATTTAATTCTTTTCTTAACCATGGAAGTTCATACATTATACCTACGCTACCTAATATGCCCCAACCGGTATTATTTAACATATTAGATAATAGTTCGTTGGTATTTAGGCTTGCAAGCTCTATGGCCGTAAAGCTACCTGTATAACCCATTCTATAAAATCCTAATACACTTACTCCAAAATGTAGAGATTTATCTTCTAAAAAAGAATGGGCATACGTAAATATGCCACCTGCATCTGCATGGACTTTTACACCAATAGTTGGCATTACCCTATTATATGTTAATAAGTTTACATTACTATTAAAAAATAAACCAAATGACCAATTTTTATAAGTAAAAGCTGGAAACATACTTACTGGGTTTAAGTTATTATATTGACCCATCATTCCGTCTAATGTTTGGATTAAAGCTTCTTGAGTTAAACCCCCTGATGTAAAGACATTTAATAAATTTTGACCATTATTTACTATATTGCTGTTGGCTCCTATGGTTAATGGTATCAAATCAAAATTCCAATGACTTTTATTCATAGCTAGCCCTGCTGGGTTATAAAAACCGGCATACTTATCATCACTTACACCAAAAAAGGCATTACCCATTCCCATTGCTCTAACACTTGTCATCATTCGTGGGTATTCTCGTGAAAATACTGATTTTTGGGCGTATGTTTCTGTATATAATAATAATGAAATTATAAATATTAATAATAGTCTTAGTTTCATAAAAGCCTCATGTTATTTACTAGTCTGAAATTTTAATATTAAGTTTTTTAATTTTTCTTTGGATACTTTATTGTTATCCATTAACTGCATTTTATATTCATCTATCATAGAACTTGTATCACCTATTACACCGTTTAATTTATCATTTTGTATTAATACGCAATTTACGGTATCAGTCATTAAATCTAGAGCTTCTTGAGTAAGAATACTATCAATATTTTGGCTTATATCCACATTGGATAGTGCTTTTTGAAAACCCTGCTGGCTAATCTCTAAAGAGTTATTAGTAGTGAGATTAGATATTATGCCACTTACATTCATAGTTGTGCCTATAAGCCCTGTAAATTTACATAAAGTAGCAATAT
>CALADT010000020.1 GCA_937890655.1 uncultured Mucispirillum sp.
ATATCTTCCACATTTGACACATCCCATGAAGATATATCTTCATTAAAATTTTTTGCTCCTGCAAACATATATGACATATCTTCTACTTTTGATACATCCCATAAATCTATACCTGAATAATCCTTTCTTTTACTATTTAGAAATAATTTACTCATATCTGTTATATTGCTTGTATCTATATTATTAAGTTTTATTTTTTTATTTTTAATGAGTTTTTTTAACTCATCTTTTGTTAATGGCTGATATATTGTTGTCATATATTCTCCATGTTATTTTTATATTAGTTAATAATTTATTTTACATATTATATGATTTTTTTATTCTTATATTTTTACTTATATATTAATATTATATTTTTATATTTTATTTTATATTACTTTTATAATATACTATTTTTGATATTTTTTTTGATTCTATTGTTTTTAATATAATTATTTTTACTATTTTAATATACAATAAATGGGAGCATAAGCTCCCATTTATATAGTTATTATTAATATTAATTATCTTGGTTTACAAATTTGTATTTACCACTAATAATGTGTTTTGAACCCGTTCCCGCAGGTATTAATTTACCCATAATAACGTTTTCTTTTAAGCCGCGTAATCTGTCTGTTTTACCAGAACATGCTGCATCTGTAAGCACTCTTGTTGTTTCTTGGAAAGAGGCTGCAGAAATAAAGCTTTCAGTATTAAGTGCAGCTTTTGTAATACCTTGAAGAATGGTTTTACCTTTTGGTGGTTCTTTACCTTCTGCAAGTAATTCTTCTTGTGCTTTTTTGAAGTCTTCTTCGTTAGGCATAAAGTCAGAATCCCCTGCATCTTCAATTATTACTTTTTTAAGCATTTGACGAACAATAACTTCAATATGTTTATCGTTTATGCTAACCCCTGATTTTCTATAAACTATTTGTATTTCATCCACTAAATATTTAGCAAGTGCTTCTTCACCTAATACAGCTAATATATCATGTGGGTTAATATTACCGTCAATTAATGCTTCACCGGCTTTAATTAAATCACCTTCATGGGCATTAATATAACGCATAGTATTAATAGAATATTGTTTTTTATCCCCTGTATCTTCGTTTTCAATAGTAAGTTTTTTCATACCACGAACAGCGTTTTCTATTTTTACTATACCATCAATTTCTGCAATAATAGCAGGGTCTTTTGGTTTTCTTGCTTCAAAAAGCTCAGCAACACGAGGTAAACCAACAGTAATATCTTTAGTTTTTTGTGCTTCTCTTGGTGTTTTTGCAATAACATCTCCAGGGAAAACTTCATCTCCTTCGTTAAAGGATATAATTGTTCCAGGAGTTAATTCGTAACGATAAACTGTTTTGTTATCTTTATCTTTAATAGATATCCTTGGTCTACGTTTATCTTTAGAATTAGCAACAACAACTTTTTGTGATATATTAGTGTTTTGGTCAATTTCTTCTTTTAAAGTTTCACCTTCTACTAAATCACCATAAGCAATTGTCCCTTCATGTTCTGTAATGATTACTGCAACGTGTGGGTCCCAGTTAAATAATAGTGTGCCTTGACTTACCATATCCCCTTCTTCAACATGGATTGTACTACCATATGCAGGAGTATATTTTTCAAGCACCCTACCACTTGAATCTTTTATTAATATAGAACCGTTTCTGTTAAGAACGATAATTTCATTTTTTCTATTACGGAGGATTTTCATAGCGTCAAAGTAAACTTTACCACCCATTCTCGCACTAATAGAAGATTCAATACCACCGGCAGAGGCAATACCACCTATGTGGAATGTTCTCATCGTAAGCTGTGTTCCAGGTTCACCAATAGATTGTGCAGCGATTGTTCCTGCTGCTTCCCCTATTTCTATCATACGGCGAGTAGCTAAATCTAAACCGTAACATTTTCTGCATATTCCAAACTCACTATCACATGTTAATGCAGAACGAACCATAATTTTATCAATACCAGCTTTTTCTATTTTATTTACAACTTCTTCATCAATAAATGTATCTGCTTCTACGATTAATTCATCAGTTACTGTGTCAAATAAATCTTCAAGAGTATATCTGCCATATATTCTTTCCCCTAAAGTTTCTACAATAGAAGAACCTTGGAATAATGGGCCAACCTCAATACCTTTAATTGTGCCACAATCTTCTTCTGAAATTATTAAATCTTGTGCAACATCTACAAGACGACGTGTTAAGTAACCAGAGTTAGCTGTTTTTAACGCCGTATCTGCAAGACCTTTCCTAGCACCGTGAGTAGAAATAAAGTATTGGCTCATTGTTAAACCTTCACGGAAGTTAGAGTCAATAGGTGTTTCAATAATCTCACCTGATGGTTTAGCCATAAGACCACGCATACCAGCAAGCTGTGCTATCTGTGCTTTAGAACCCCTTGCACCAGAATCACTCATAACGTGTAATGTGTTATAATATTTATCACGTTTATTTTCTTTAGAGGCGTCCCCACCTAAACTTTCAATAGTTTTAATAAGTTTATCAGTAATCTTTTCGTTAGTTTTTGACCATACGTCGATTATCTGGTTATAACGTTCCCCTTTAGAAAGTGCTGCTTCTTCTCTATAATGGTATTCAATTTCTTGAACTTTACCATAGGCTTCTTGAACAAGCTCGTTTTTCTCTTTAGGGATAATCATATCATCTATACAAATAGAGTAACCGGCTATTGTAGAGTATTTAAAACCTAAATCTTTTAAATTATCAAGGAATGTTACACTATACCAGTTACCTAATTTTTTGTAGATGTAATCCACAAGTTTACCGATTTCTTTTTTACCTAACACTTTATTGATTTGTTCAAAATCAATACCTTCTGGAAGTATACCGTATAATATAACTCTACCTGCAGAAGTTTCGTATATTTTGCCTTCTATTCTAACTTTTATTTCAGCTTGTAAACTTAATTTGCCATGGTCAATAGCTATAACTACTTCTTCAGGAGAAGAATAAGTTTTGCCACTACCTAAAGCATTTTTCAATGGGCGAGTTAAGTAATAAATACCAAGCACCATATCCTGCGTAGGAATTGCAAGTGGCTGACCGTTAGCAGGGGAAAGTATATTATAAGCTGATAGCATTAAAGTTTTTGCTTCAAGCTGAGCTTGGAAAGATAACGGCACATGGACAGCCATTTGGTCACCATCAAAGTCCGCATTAAATGCAGTACATACAAGTGGGTGAAGCTGTATTGCTTTACCTTCTATAAGCTGTGGTTCAAATGCCTGAATACCAAGCCTGTGAAGTGTTGGGGCACGGTTTAATAATACAGGGTGTTCTTTAATAACTTCTTCTAAAACATCCCATACTTCTTGTCTGCGTTCTTCTACCATTCTTTTAGCTTGTTTTACAGTAGAAGCAATACCCCTTTCTTTCTCAAGTTTATAATATAAAAATGGTTTAAATAATTCTAATGCCATTAATTTTGGTAAACCACACTGGTGCATTTTTAAATGTGGACCTGCTACAATAACAGAACGTCCTGAATAGTCCACCCTTTTACCTAAAAGGTTTTGACGGAAACGACCGTTTTTACCTTTAATCATATCAGATAACGATTTTAATGGACGTTTGTTACTAGAACGGATAATCCTTCCACGTCTACCATTATCAAATAAGGCATCTACTGCTTCCTGAAGCATACGTTTTTCGTTACGTATAATAATTTCAGGTGCGTTTAATTCCATAAGTT
>CALADT010000021.1 GCA_937890655.1 uncultured Mucispirillum sp.
TAGGGAATTTTAGCATTCTTGCAGGGTTTTCTTCAATAACACCACGTCTATATAGAAACTTAAAAAATGACTTAATGGTGGATATTTTACGTTCAATACTAGATTTAGATAAATTTCTGTCATAAAGGGTAGTTATAAACCCACGTAACACATAAAAATCAACGGATAATATATCATCAGGTATTTTTTCTTCTTGAATATAAATAGCAAGTTCGCTTAAATCTTTTGCATAAGCTGTAACAGAATGTTCACTATATTCTCGTTCAACCTGCACAAAGTTTATAAATTCATCCACAGCTGTATCAATATCCATAAAATCAACCTGTTTTTATTATGTAAATTTTAATAAGTTATCTATTATATAACTTATGCTTTTAGCCTATGCAAAAGCATATATAAATTTAAATTAAACTTTCATGAAAAAGTTTAGCTATATTATATGCTTTTTCCACCTGCATTTGTTTTTTTAGTTTTTTATCTTTAATTTTCTTTTCAAGTGGTGCAAGCATACCTAAATGGAAGTTAGAAGGCACATATTTTTTACCACTAGAAAATTCTGAAAGCCCTGATATATAACTTGAAAGGCACCCAAAAGCAGTATTTTCTGGGAAATCTAAAAAGGGTTTATTTTGTAAAAGCTGGTGTATTTGCAGTGCAGAAATTAAGCCCCCTGTAATAGATTCGTTATAACCTTCAAGGCCTGTTATTTGCCCTGCTATAAATAAGTTTTTATTTGCTTTAAAATTAAAGTATTTTGTTAAATGGTTTGGGCTTACTATATAAGTATTCCTATGAACAGAACCAAAACGCAAAAATTCTGCATTTTTTAAAGCAGGTATTTTTCTAAAGACTTCTTTTTGTGCAGGAATAGTCATTTTTGTTTGAAAGCCTACTATATTAAAAGCAGTCGCTTCTTTATTTTCTTTCCTTAACTGTATAACAGCATAAGGCCTTTTATTTGTTTTAGGGTCTTCAAGCCCAACAGGTTTCATAGGCCCAAAGGCGAGAGTATCTTTTCCACGTTCTGCCATGGCTTCAATAGGCATACAACCTTCAAAATAAACCATTTTTTCAAAATCATGGAAAGCAGTTTTTGGTGCGTTTATAATATCTTCATAAAATATATTATATTCTTCTTCTGTTAATGGTATATTAAAATAATCGTCCCCACCTTTTCCGTATCTGCCTAAAAAATAGCCTTTATCCATATCTATACTTTCTGCATCAATAATAGGGCTTATGGCATCGGCAAAATATAGCGCGCCCCCTAGTTTTGTTTTAATATCTTCTGCTAGTATATCACTTGTTAATGGCCCTGTGGCTATTAGAAAAGGTATCTGAGTATTTAAAGGCATCTCTTTTAATTCTTCACAAGTAACAGTAATATTTTTATGGTTTTTAATTACTTCTGTAATTTTATTAGAAAAAAGTTCTCTATTTACAGCTAAAGCACCACCTGCTGGCACACTACACTCATAGGCTGTATTTATAAGTAAACTATTATAAAGCTGTAATTCTTTTTTTAAAAGGCCACTTGCTGTGTTTAACTCAATAGCCTTTAAACTGTTAGAACATACAAGCTCCCCAAAATTATTAGTTTCATGGGCAGGAGTGGTTTTTTCAGGCCTCATTTCCATAAGTTTTACTTTATAGCCTTTTTCTGCAAGTTGAAAAGCGGCTTCGCTACCTGCAAGCCCGCCACCAGCTATAATTACATTGTAATTTTCCATTTATAACTTAACTCTCTTTTTTCTTAATAGGTTTTGTGTTTTTGCAATCAGGGTAACCAGAACAAGCAAGAAAAGCACCCCTAAACCCTCTTTTTACCACCATAGGTTTGCCACATTTTTCGCATACTTCACTACTTTCGTTACTAGGTGCTGCTTTTATACCAAGTTTACCATCATCTTTCATTTCCACATTAGCAGTATATTTGCAATCAGGGTAACCAGAGCATGCTGCAAAAATACCGTTTTTACCTGATTTTACAACTAAATCTTTTGAACATTCAGGGCATTTTTCATCAAGAGTTTCGCCGGCTTCTAATATTTTTATACCGCCGTCTTTATACCTTAAAAAGTTTTTAATATTTTTACAGTCAGGGTAGTTTGGGCATGCTATAACTTCCCCAAATCTAGTAGTTTTAAAAACAAGTTCTGCCCCACATTTTTCACAAATTAACCCAGCACCTTCAAAGGCTTTATCTTCCACAAGTTCAATACTTCCTTTTTCTGTTCTTTTAAAGTTGGAAGTAAATTTACACTCAGGGTATTGCGAACATGCTAAGAATACGCCGTTTTTACCCATTTTTATAACTAAGTCGCTGTTACATATTGGGCATTTTTTATCTGTTTCTAAATTAGCAGATATTTTCCCTGTGGATGCAGCTTTCAGTTCTTTATTAAAATCCGTATAAAAAGTGGATAATACATCATGCCAGTTTTGAGTGCCGTCCTCTATTAAGTCCAGCTCTTTTTCCATATTTGCAGTAAATTTCACTTCAAATATTTTTGGAAAATTTTCAATTAATACTTTATTTACAATTCTACCAAGCTCTGTTGGGTGAAATTTCTTTTCTATAAGCTCTGTATATTTTCTATCTACAATAGTGGAGATAATAGAAGCATATGTGGAAGGCCTGCCTATACCCTGCTGTTCTAGTGTTTTTACAAGTGTAGCTTCTGTATAACGTGGTGGGCTTTGAGTAAAGTGTTGTTTTTTCTCTGTTTTATCACGAAGTGCAGGAGTATTTTCTACTATTTTAAACCCAATAGTAGTTTCAGCATCTTCATCATCGTTTTTCACATCTTCTTCTTTACTTTCAAGGTATAGTTTTGTAAATCCAGCAAAAGCAAGTGTTCTAGCTGATGCTTTAAATTCATATTTATTACCAGATAACCTTATAACAGTTTGGTTAAATACAGCATCTGCCATTTGGCTTGCTACAAAACGTTCCCATATAAGTTTATATAATTTATATTGGTCATTAGTTAAATATTTTTTAATAGATGCCGGTGTTCTTAAAACAGAAGTAGGCCTTATGGCTTCGTGGGCGTCCTGCACGTTGTTTGATTTTTTTGATGATTTTTTTTCAGTAGCAGTATATTCCTTTCCAAAATTTTCTGTTATATAATTTTTTGCCATTTCTGCAGCTTCAGGGGCTATTCTAGTGGAATCTGTTCTCATATATGTAATAAGCCCCACTGGCCCTTCTGCAAGCTCCACCCCTTCATAAAGGCTTTGAGCAACAGACATTACTTTTTTAGAAGTAAAACCTAATTTTCTAATACCTTCTTGTTGCATTCTTGAAGTTATAAAAGGTTCTGCAGGGCTTTGCCTTACTTCCTTTTCTTCCACATTAGAAACCGTAAAATCTTTTGGCATATCTGCTAATATATTAATAGCTTCTTGTTCTGTTTTAATATCTGCTTTTTTGCCACTTATTTTATCAAGCTTTGCTTTTAATGTGCCTTTTTCGTTTTTTGATTTACCTTCAATTAAAAAGTCAGCATTAATGCTCCAAGATTCCACAGGTATAAATTTTTCAATTTCTTCTTCTCTTTCGCATATCATTCTTAAAGCAACAGATTGAACACGGCCAGCAGATAACCCATATTTTAATGGTTTCCATAAAAGTGGGCTTACAAGGTAACCCACAAGCCTGTCAAGTATTCTTCTTGATTGCTGTGCGTTTACTCTATTTAAGTTAATATCTCCAGGGTTATTTATACCCTCAAGAATACCTTTTTTTGTAATCTCGTTAAAAAGCACTCTTTTTATAGGTTTATTTTTTTCCATTTGGCTTGCTATATGCCATGCAATAGCTTCCCCCTCTCTATCAGGGTCAGGTGCAAGATATACAGTATCTGCTTTTTTTGCATTAGTTTTAAGTGAAGAAATAACTTTTTCTTTACCTTCTATAACTATATATTTTGGTTCAAAATTATGGTCTAAATCCACACCTAATTCATTAGGTGGTAAGTCAATAATATGACCGACACTAGCTATAACTTTATAGTCAGAGCCTAAATATTTTTCAATAGTTTTTGCCTTAGCAGGCGATTCCACAATTACAAGATTCATAGTTCAAACCCATTTATTTTACTATTATATATTTTTCATCTACTGCTTTTTCTATAATCCCTTCTATTTCTAGTTCTGCAATTAAAGATATGGCAGTAACAACATCTATATTAAGTTTTAAACAAAGCCCATTTAAAGATAATGGTTCTATGGATAAAGCGTTATATATCTCTTGAGAAACACTATTTTCTATAATGACTTTATTTTCATCATTGTATGTATTTTTATCATCTAATTCAATTTGTAATTCGTTTTTTAATTCTTTTATTATATCAAGAGAGCTTTCTAAAAATTTTGCACCGTCCCTTAAAAGCATATTTCCAGCATTATTTTTACTACTAGGAAATGTTGGCACAGCGAAAATATCTCTATTTTGTTCCAAAGCAAAACGGCAGGTTATTAAGGATCCACTTCTTCTACCAGCTTCTATAACAGCAATAACTTTTGAAAGCCCAGATATTATTCTATTTCTTCTAGGAAAGTTGTTAGGTAGTGGTTTTTCATCAAGCATAAACTCACTAACCATACAGCCACCTTGTTCTATTATACTATTTATATATTTAATATGTGTTTTGGGGTATATATTACTTAACCCACTTCCTAAAATGCAAGCTGTTGCACCTTTTTGCATAGCACCTGTATGTGCTGCAATATCTATTCCATAGGCAAACCCACTAACAACAGTTATGCCTACACCGGCTAAATCCTGTGCTAGTTTATATGTAAAAGTTTCTGACTGTTTAGAACAGTTTCTAGAACCTACTATTCCCACACAAATATTATTTAAACAATTTGGGTTACCTTGAATAAATAATAAAGCCGGTGGAGTATATATTTCTTTTAAAAGTGCAGGGTATCTTTCATCTTCTAAAGTAATAATATGTGTCTTAGAAGATACGGCACGTTTTATAATACTTTCCACAGCCTGTTCGTTAAAAACTTTTCTATATATACGTTCTGCAATATTTGGTTGTATATTTGAACCATAGAAAAAGTCAAGACTTTCATTAAAAATCCCCTTTATTGTGCCACGCTTATTAAGTATTGTATGTATAATATTATCACTTATACCTTTAATATTTTTTAAAGCTAAATATTCATAAATTAGTTCTATGGTATTCTCCCAAATCAATTATATTACAAAAAAGATATATATTCTCTTAAAAGATATATGATAGGTTATAAAATGTCAAATAAAAATAAAAAAGATACAAATAAGTATTTACAATATATATTTTTTATTGCATAAATTTAATTATTTTAATATGGTATGTTTTATGGAAAATAATTGGCTTCAAGAGTTCAGGGCAGAGTATAAACCTTTACTAAAAGAAAAATATGAAGAATTTGAGTATGGATTATCTTGTAATAAGGC
Source organism: uncultured Mucispirillum sp. (assembly GCA_937890655.1). Classification (GTDB taxonomy): domain Bacteria; phylum Chrysiogenota; class Deferribacteres; order Deferribacterales; family Mucispirillaceae; genus Mucispirillum. Next base: position 5,459 of record CALADT010000021.1, read on the forward strand.
AAGACATATTCGTTTGCAGAAGTGCAGGGGTATTGATTATCTGCAAGAGTTTAAAAATACATGTAATCTTGAAAGTTTAGATAATTATAGTAATATATATAAAGTTGTTACGGAAAATGAGAATATAGTAGGTAGTTTATCTTTTCAAACAGGTGGCGTTTATATAATGAACCCGTCATCTATTGCCCCTGTGGAAATCTTAATGAGTTATATGGGTGAAAACCCAGTTATATTAGATGTATCATCTGCCCCTGGTGGGAAAACATGTGCTATTTCAGATTATACTAACAGGCAGGGGGTTATAGTAGCCAACGAAATATCATCAAGCCGTTTAAAATCACTTCATTTTAATTTAGAAAAATACGGAGCCTATAATGTTAGGACAACTTCCACAGACGGAAGGCTTCTACCTAATATTTTTGCTAACTCTTTTGACGGTATTTTACTTGATGCCCCATGTTCTAATGAAAACAAAATATTTAGGAATAAAACAGTGCAATCTCAATGGGGTAAGGAATTAATTGAGCGTATGGCAGACTTGCAACGTCAGTTAATAAAATCAGCCTTTGCTTGCTTAAAAGAGGGTGGAGTATTAGTTTATTCCACATGCACATTAAGTTTAGCAGAAAACGAGCATGTTATAAAATATTTACTAGATGAATATGATAATGCAGAGCTTTTGCCAGCCTTAAACCACAAAAGTTATGGTCTTTCAGGTTATAGTTATATTGATGAAAATGTGGCAAGGATTATGCCAGATAAAGATAACATAGACGGTTTTTTTGCAGCAGCTATCCGTAAAAAGGGCAACCATACCCCTTATGTATTTCATAATAGTAAACTAAGTAATAAAGAAAAAGATTACTTTAAAAAATATTTTCCAAAATTTAGTCATAACCATATAGGTATAAAGGAGTTTGATAGAAAAGGTTATATAGAAACAGCGCCGGAAATATTTAAGAATATAAAATTTAAACGACGTGGAATTAATATATATAAGGATACAGGTAAAATTTTAGAGCCTTCTTGTCAAGCTGTATGGGAATGGGGTATTTTTGTAGAAAATAATATGAAATATAACATTTCTCAAGAATTAAGTAAAAATTTTTTAAAAGGGTTTGACATATTAAACAATGATAACTATAATAATGAGCTTTTATATTGTGACAATATACCTATAGGTTACGGTAAGAAAGTTGATAATATGATTAAAAATAAACTAGATAGATATTTTTTATATGGTAAAAATATAGAGTGGTGATAACATGAAGTTACTTTATTCTATTTTATGTATGGTATTTTTTTCATATGCTTTAAGTTATGGTTATGAACCTGTGCCAGAAGATGCAAAAGAAAAAGTGGAAGATTTTTCTAAAAGAATAATAGCAGAGCAGGCACCTGAAGCAAAAAGCAGAATCGGTAAAAACACCATAGCAAACCTTGCAGGCAGTTATTCTGAAGAGATAAATGTTGTGCTTGTGGATAAGTCATTAAAAAGGCTATATATTGCAAAACTTTCCGGCAACGATATGGAAGTTATTAAAGAATTTCCTATTTTAACAGGCAGGGTGGACGGCAATAAACTAAAAAGGGGAGATGAAAAAACTCCTGAGGGTGTTTATTATGTATTATCTTATTCATCAGGGATGATTTAGTAAGAAGATACGGCAGTTACGCGCAGATTTATGGTGCTGGTTCATTTCCATTAAACTATCCTAACATTATTGATAGAATAGAACGTAAAACAGGTGGTGGTATATGGCTTCATGGTGTTAAGCCGGATTTAGATAAAACATATACTCAAGGCTGTGTAGCTATGAATAATAATAACTTTGACACTCTTTTTGGTAATATTAAAGTAAAAACCCCTGTAATTATAGCAGAAAAGTTACTTTATTCTGATGAAAATAACTATAACGGTGTTAAAAATAATATAGAAACGGTATTTAATAGTTTTATTAGTGCATGGGAAGAAAATAATAAACAGGCTTTTAGAAATATTATCCATAGTGATTTTAAAACTTATGGTGGAGCCACTAAAAAATCATATACTAATATAAAAACAAGCCTTATGGATATATATCCGGAAAAAGATATTAGAAATATTAATACAAAATATTTTATAAAAGACAAAAATTATGCAGTAATAGATACGGACCAGTTTTACTGTGCTGCTAATTTAAGCACATATACTAACAAAAAATACTATTTTCTTGAAGAAAAAGGTAGTCTTAAGTTAATAAGTGAGGAAGTGCAGTCTAAATCCATTTATAATCTACCATTTATGAAAAACGAAGTGGATAAATTTGTGAATGATTGGATAAACGCATGGCAGTCCCAAAACATTAATAAATATATGTCTTTTTATGATAAAAACTTTAAAACAGGCAAAGAAAACTATAATATTTGGAAAACAAAAAAAGAATCACTTTTTGCAAAAAATATGCCTGTTTCTGTAAAAGCATCAAATATAAAATGGAATTACTCAAAAGGGGTATATACTATTGAATTTGTGCAGGAATATACATCAGGGGATATTAAAGATAAAGGTGTGAAAATATTAGAATTATCAGGCTGTCCTTCATCTTTTAAAATCAAGTCTGAAAAATGGAGAAAAATTTGAGAGTATTAATTTTATCAGTAACAATTTTATTTTCGTTATTTAATATGGTATATGCCGATGTGGTAAGGCCATCCACAACAAAGGAAGTGTTTTTCAAAGGAACAAACCATGAGCTTGAAGTTTACAGAATATATGGTAGACAGGACGGGCCTACATTACTTTTAGTAGGTGGTATTCAAGGTGATGAACCAGGAGGGTTTTTATCAGCAGATTCTTATACTGATATAAAACTTGAAAAAGGCAATATGATTGTTGTGCCTAGAATGAATTTTTACTCCATTATGCTTTATAGTAGGGAAATAAAAGGCGTGGATATGAATAGGCTTTTTGATAAAGTCCCTAATGATTGGCAAGGCGATATTGTAAATAAAAGGCTATATGAAAGAAGCAGATATGTTTTTAAACCTGCATGATGGTTGGGGTTACCATTACCCAAAACATGTAAACTGGTATAAAAGCCCTGATAGGTTTGGATATTCTGTTATAGTAGATGAAGAAGAATATAAATGTTCTAACGGTAAAGTGTTAAAATTAGGGGAGATAGCACGAAAAGCAATGGATGCAGCTAATGCAAAAATCCCTGCGGATGACCCTAAGAAACATTTTTTTAATACAGAAACAAGTAAAAGTTC
>CALADT010000022.1 GCA_937890655.1 uncultured Mucispirillum sp.
AAGAAATTTATATGGAAAGATTAAAAGAGATTTTAAAAAATCAATTTAATATAGAAATAATTGTTCTAAAACAAGAAACACAGCTAATTAACTGGGGAGGTAAATAATTTATGCAGGAAATCTTACAACAACTTATTCAACTACAACAAATTGATTCTAAAATTGCTTCTATTGAAGGTGTAATTAAAAATACTCCATCACAAATCCAAGCAATTAAAGAAAATTATGAAAAATCTATTGTGGGGTATAATACAATTAAAGAAGCTCTTGATGAAAATAAGAAAAATTATATTAAACTAGAAGCTACTTTAAATGAAAATAAAAGCAGTTTAATGCATGCCCAAAATAAACTTTCATCTGTTCAAAACACAAAAGAATATGAAGCCGTAATCAGAGAGCTTGATAATATTAAAAAAGAAATCACTGATGATGAACTAAAATTAAAAGAAATGATGAACCTTGATTTTAAATATGAATCAGAACTTAGCAAAAGTATAGAACTTAAAGAAAGTTTAGAAAAAGAATTAGCAGAAGTTAGCTCATCAAAAGCATATGAAGATAAAGAAATGCACGATGAATTAGAAAAACTAATGAACGAAAGGCAAGAATATGCTGCTAAAATTAAAAAAAGCACATTAATGAAGTATGATAGAGTAAGAGCACACCGTCAAAATATAGGTATTGCTTCTGTAAAAGACGAAGTATGTAACGGATGTTATATGCATATACCACCTCAATTATATGTGGAAGTTAAAAAAGATGAAAGCATTCATACTTGTCCACATTGCCAGCGTATCTTATATTATATACAACCTAAAACTGTTGAAGAAACAAAAAAATAATATTTCAAATTTTTAAAAAATAAATAAAGCATACTTCATTTATGACGATTATATGTTATAATAAGTATGCTTTTGTTTATTTGCTTGACATGTAAAACTATTAGCTTTACACTGTTTAATTAAATATATAATTAATAGAGGTATGGTTTGTTTAATAGAATAATAATTGTTTTATCTATTTTAATATTTACTTTTGGATGTAGTGAAAAAAGAACAGTTGTTCAAGATAATGCCACTGCTAATTTAAATATTTCTTCAGTTGTTCAAACAGAAAATACTGATATTATGGCAGGTAATGAAAAATTTACAAGTGGTGATTTTCAAGCAGCTATTGCTTCTTATGAAAAAGCAATGACCACAAATAAAGCTACTGCTTTTTATAATATAGGTGTTAGTTATTATTTATTAAACAATACTCCATTAGCTGAATTAAATTTTAGAGAAGCTGTAAAGGAAGATCCTGATTTTTCTGAAGCAGTAATAAACTTAATTGCTGTATTAGCAGAGCAGGGTGGAGAGAAAGCTAAAGAAGCAGAATCATATGTTATTAAGTATATTAATAAAGCAAATCATTCAGCACAGGCTTATAGTGGTATAGCTAATGTGTATTTAAGTGTTAATGATACAGCAAAAGCAATGTATTACTATAAAAAAGCATTATCAAAAGATTCATCTTCTCCTATGGTTTTAGAAAATTATGCTAATTTACTTATAAGTATAGGGGAATATAAAGATGGTATTGATTTATTAGAATCATTACCAACACGCACATTTATTGTTTATTATAATCTTGCAAACGCTTATTATTCTATGGGTAATAAAGATAGTGCATACTCTAATGCTAAAGAAGCACTTTATTCTGACGGTGCTAGCGAAGTAGGCTATGATAAACTAGCACAACTTTTTAATAAATTAAAAAAATATTCTGATGAGGCAAAAACGTTAAGAATATTAATTAGTGGTAACAATACAAGAGATTATAGAGTTCGTTTAATAAAAGCCTATTTATCACTTGCTCAAAACGATAAAGCAGTGGATGAAGTTGATTTATTATTAACAGAATATCCAAATGATGAAGAATTAAGTTTATTAAAATATAATATTTTAGTTTATATTGATACAAATAAAGCAGGTAATTATATAAAAGATTTATATAATAATTTAAAAACAGATAAAGTGTTATCTTATTATGCAAAACATGTATGTTATTTTAATAAGTCCCAAAAAGAAATAGTGCCATACTTAAATAAAAATAATTCAAGTAGCTGGCTATCTCTTGCAAAATCTGTTTATGCTTTAAAACAAGGTAGATATAAAGATGCAGATAAATATTTACAAAATGCAGGCCCAGAAAATGGCCATGACTATTTCGCTTATAAAACATTTTTAAATATTAAAAATAGAGATTTTGCAAAAGCATCAGAATATGCTGATAATCTTGATTTATTACAATATGATACATTTTGGTATAAGCTAGTTACAGCATGGAATATTAAAGAACCACAAGTTATATTAGCTTTAGGGGAAGAATATCGCAATAGCTCTTTAATATCCATAAGGCCACCATCTTTTGAATTTAATATTAGGCCTGTTCTTGATGATATGAGTTTTACATATAGGTTTGATGATAAAAGTATAGATGCTGCATCAATGCTTGCATATCCTGTATTTATGAAACCAGACGGAACAGCACAATTTTTAATAACAGGTAGGGGTGCCTTAAAAGAAAGGGATAGAGATAGTGTAACAGATAAACTAGAAGGCATAAAAATGAATAATTCTGCAATAGATTCTTTTTTATCTTATAATTTTGAAGATGCAAAAATAAAATTTGAAAAAGCTGAAAAAGATTTAACAAATAATACTATTATATTATATAACCTTGCTTTAACTTATTTTAATCTAGGAGAAAATGATAAAGCACAAAAAGCTATTGATAAAGCCCTTGTTATAGATAAAAATAATGGGTTTATTCACCTTATTTCTGGCCTTTTAAATTACAGAAAAGGTAATTACCCTGCAGCAAAATTAAATTTTGACCAAGCAAAACTTTATGCTTCAAAAATAATAGGGGAACAACAAAACCCAAGTGATGAAGAAATAATGTTGCTTTATTTATCTGTTTTAGCAGGGGATAAAGATTCACGAAGAAGTGAAGTAGAAAGTATTTTTAAAGCAAATGATAACGGCTTTGCTGTTTCTAGTGCGTTATTAATGGATTATTTTGATGATTATGATATTTTAAAACTTAATAAACTTACTAATTCTCCTATTTTTAGAGTAAGTAGAATTAGAAACTTATTAGTATTACGTCATATACCTATTGATCAATATAAAGATGTGGATGATGTAGACAGATATTATACTCTTGCATATAAATTTGCCATGTTACAAAGAGGTGCAGCTGATGTTATTAGGTTTAATGACAGGTTTGCAAAAGATAAAGTATATTTAAAAGATATGGTTTATTTCTCTGTTTTTAAAAATGATGCAGATAATGGTTTAAAATATTTACAAACACTATCTAATATGGACTTTAGGTATTCTGAATTATATAAAGTATCTCTATATTATTTTACGTGGATAAGAGATTTTGTCAACGCTGAAGCATCATATGGTTCGCTTGATAGAATGGGTTATACAGACCAAACATCAGTATTTTACATGTTATTATATTTCCTTGTTAATTTTAATGAAACAAGGCTAAATAATTACTTAAAACAGTATAATGATTTATATGGTGCTGACTATAAATATGACCTAGTAACAGCACTTATGAACTTATATACAAAAAATATTAGCACATTTGATAGTATAATAAGACGTTTATTAAATGATGATCCTTATTTATTTGATAAAATGTTTATAGAGGTAAATTTTGAAAAGTTTTAAAATAAATAAAACTATTTTATGGCTTAATATTATAATATTTATATTGCTTTTAATATTTACCTTTAATGAAATAAATAGAGCGAGTAAAACCCATACTATTTTGTTATTTATAATGCTTTGTATATCATTATATATGGTTATATTATCAATAGTTAGAAAAGTAGTTATAACAGATGATGAAATAATTGTTAAACAACTATTTAAAAGTAGCTCTATTAATATTAATAATATAAATTATGGTTATACTATTTCTGCAATAGGTAGGTATGGTTTACTTTTAAGTGATGGTCATAATGTTGTAATGATAACATCCTTAATAGATGGTTTTTATGAGATATTAGAGAGTTTACTTAATAAAATACCAAATGAAAGTAAAGAAAAATTTCATGTTATTAATAATAGCACACTAAAAAGAAAATATATTACATACGCATTTATTCTGACATTAGTATCTGCTATGATATTATATGGGATTATAAAAAGTTATAATATATTTTAAATACTAGATAATTATTTATACTTTATTCTATTATTATAAAAATAAGGGATAATATTACTATTTTTTATAGGTTAATATATAATATATAGATAGAAAATTGTATTTTTTGATTGAAAAAATGTTTATCTTTTATTAGTTTGTTAAATTATATTCTATGATTATGAGAATTTAATTATCATTTTAATTGCACTGTAAAAAATTTTGTGTAATAGAAAAAACTG
>CALADT010000023.1 GCA_937890655.1 uncultured Mucispirillum sp.
TTTGATAGAATATTCTCCATTACTGTCAGGCGTAAGGGTAATAACATTGTCTTTTGGAGCAGGTTCAATAAGAATGCTGTCTAGAGATTGTCCTCCCTGTGTTGTATCGTTTGTTGTGCTATCTTCCCCACAGCCGAAAAGAAATGCTGTCATAGTTACAGCAAGAAATAGATAGATAATTTTTTTCATATCCTTCTCCTTTTAATATTTTATGGTGCCATTATACACGGGGGGGGGATTTGTCAAGATTAAAAATCAAAATTTTAAAATTAGTTATAAATATCTGTTCTTGTTGATATTTTTCATAAAAAATATACTATTATTAAAGTCATATTATGACGTTGTTGTAACGTGGAGTATTTTTCGCAAGTATTTATAATATTTTTCTAGTTTCTTCGCACAAGGCTTAATAAAGACACATTTGTGTGTTGGTAGTTAATTTTAAATATTAAAGATAAATAAGTCATTATATATTTAAATATATTTTTAAAAAATATCATTTACTTTACAATCATTCACTTGTTTACATAACTTTCCCATGCAACTGTCTATTCTGAGCGAAGCGAAGAATCTTAAAGAATAATAGAGCAAAAAATACCTAAAAATATATTATTTTTAGATATTTCGGTTCGTTACACTCACTCTCAATTTGACACTGTTATAACACAGGTTATTTGTTGCAAGTATTAATATTATATTAGTAACCACTATTTTTTATTTGCTAAATAATTTCAACCAATAGTTATTATATAAATAAATTAATTTATAAATATAAAGCATAATTGTTTCTTTTGTATAAATTTATTAGGAAGTATATTTTATGTTATGAAAGCAGATTGTTATAAATAAAGGGATAAATTTTTATAATAATATACAAAAAAAGCTCCCAAAAAATGAGAGCTTTATATTTAAGTTAATTATAAACTTATTTTGTAACGCTTTTTACTAATTCTGCAAATGCTTCTGGAGCGTTTATAGCCATTTCTGAAAGCACTTTACGGTTTAAATCAATACCTGCTTTTTTCAGATTGCCCATAAGTTTGCTATAAGAAGTATTATTTAATTTAGCAGCAGCAGAAAGACGAGTAATCCATAATCTTCTCATGTCTCTTTTTTTCCTGCGTCTGTCTCTGTAAGCATATACTAATGCTCTTTCTACTGTTGGGCGGGCAATGTTATAAACTGTTCTTCTTCTGCCTCTATACCCCTTTGCATATGAAAGTATGTTTTTTCTTCTTCTTCTGGTTTTATAACCACCTTTAGCTCTAGGCACTTGTTCCTCCTTGTTAAGTCGTTTGACTTAGGTTAATTTTAGTTTGGCTTGTAATACGGCGGCCTATTGCCGTAAACATAGCATAATAGTTGTTTAAGAAAATATCTTAAACGTATGGCATAATGCGTCGCATATTAGCTGCAACTGTGCCTGTAACAACACCAGTTTCTTTTAACTGACGTTTACGTTTTCTACTCATGCCTGTGGCAATGTGTCTCATACCTTGTTTTTTAAAGATGAGTTTACCATTTGCACTTATTTTAAAACGTTTTTTAGCACCCTTATGGGTTTTAACTTTGTGCGTAGCCATTTTTACTCCTTTAATAGTTTAGCTTTACAAAATTAAGCGTTTATTTAGTTGCCTTTGGGGCAATAACTATCATTTGTTGTTTACCCATTAATTCAGGTTTTTTCTCCATAGTGCCTAAATCTTCCACATCTACGGATATTTTGTTTAAAAGCTCTGTTCCAGCATCAAGGAACATAATTTCTCTACCTCTATATCGGATAACGATTTTCACCTTATCCCCATCAGTTAAGAAACGTCTTATATGTTTTAGTTTAACATTATAGTCATGTTCTTCAATTTTAGGACGGAATTTAATTTCTTTAATATCAACCTGATGTTGACGCTGTTTTTTACGAGCTTCTTTTTCCTTTTTGTTTTTTTCAAACTTGTATTTGCTGTAATCCATTATACGGCAAACAGGTGGTTTAGCTCCAGCAGCTACTTCAACTAAATCAAATCCTTTTTCCTTAGCAATATCTAAGGCTTCATGCAACGATAAAATACCTAATGCCTGCCCGTCATCCCCAATAAGACGCACTTCTGAGGCAGTTATTTCATCATTAATCCTTTCTTTGTCTCCATCTTTAACTGACGGTATGATACACCTCCATAAAGAGAAAAACCCTCTTTAACACCTTTTAGCTTTTATTTATAATATTATTTTTCCCATAATTCAAGTGATTTTAATTCAATTAATGAATTTAATACTTTCAAATAGTCAGAAAGTTCAATATTATTATGGGTTTGCCCGTTTCTTAAACGAACAGATATTTTTTTATCATTCATTTCATTATTACCAACTACTATCATATGAGGCACTTTTTCCATTTGTGCTTCACGGATTTTATAGCCGATTTTTTCATTTCTTAAATCAACTTCTGCTCTTATACCTGCCTGTTTTAATGCTCTAAATAGCTGGTTGGCATAATCTGCAGAATCATCTGTAATATTCATAACTTTTACCTGACAAGGGGAAATCCATAATGGGAAAGCACCTGCAAAGTGTTCTATTAATACTCCTAAAAACCTATCAACAGAACCAAGTATTACTCTGTGGAGCATAACAGGGCGGTGTTTTTCACCATCTTGGCCTATATATGTTAAATCAAACCTTTCTGGTAAGTTAAAATCACACTGTATTGTAGCACACTGCCATAATCTGCCTAAAGCGTCTTTTAATTTAATATCAATTTTTGGGCCGTAAAATGCACCGTCCCCCTCATTAATTGTATATTCTAACCCTTTAGATTCTAAGGCATCCATTAATGCTTTTGTAGCTGTATCCCATATTTCAATGGAGCCAATACATTTTTCTTCCGGCCTTGTGGATACTGTATGGATAAAATCAAAACCAAAAATATCCATTACATATTTTACAAAGTCTAATATATCAGTAATTTCTTGTTGTAGTTGGTCTATTCTACAAAAAATATGAGCATCATCTTGAGTGAAAGCCCTAACACGCATAAGCCCATGTAAAACACCAGATTTTTCATGCCTATGCACTGTTCCTAATTCAAATAAACGAATAGGCAAGTCCCTATAACTGTGTAAATCGTGTTTATACATCATAATATGAGATAAACAGTTCATAGGTTTAATACCAAACTCCATACCGTCTATTTCTGTAAAATACATATTCTCTTTATAGTTATCATAGTGGCCAGAGCATACCCATAAATCTTTTTTTAAAATAGTAGGTCCATAAACAATATCGTAACCACGTTTAATATGTTCTTCTCTTTCAAACTGTTCTAAAACTGCTCTAAGCATACCACCTTTTGGAAGGTAGATAGGAAAGCCAGCCCCAGCATCTTCTTCTATTGTAAAAAGTTTTAATTGTTTTCCAAGCCTTCTATGGTCTCTTTTCTTAGCTTCTTCAAGCATATTTAAATAATCATCAAGTTCTTTTTTAGAAAACCAAGCTGTGCCGTATATTCGTTGGAGCTGTTTATTTTTTTCATCTCCACGCCAGTAAGCACCAGCCACAGATAAAAGTTTAAAATGTTTTATTTTGCCAGTAGAAGATACATGTGGCCCACGGCAAAGGTCAGTAAAATCACCTTGAGAATAAAGGGATACGTTATCTACCCCTAAATCTTCAATAATTTCCACTTTATATTTTTCATCTTCTTTTGTAAACCGTTCAATAGCATCAGAAGAAGAAATTTCAGACCTTATAACAGGTATGTTTTCCCCTGATATTTTAGCCATTTCTTTTTCTATTTTTTCTAAATCTTCCACAGAAAAAGGTGTATCTCTATCAAAATCATAATAAAAGCCGTTTTCAACCACAGGCCCTATTGTTACTTTTGTTTCAGGGTATAGCCTTAATATTGCTTGTGCCATTAAGTGTGCAGTTGAATGGCGTAATATTTCTAATGCCTCAGGGTCGCTTTCTGTTAAAATTTTAATACTGTCCCCATCATTTATAACCGTATTTAAATCAACTTCTTTTCCATTTATAACACCAGCTACTGATTTTTTTGCAAGACTGTTTGATATTTTTTTTGCAGCATCTAGTATAGTTGAGTTATTTTCTAACTCCATACTGCTTCCATCTGGTAATTTTATATTCATAATAAGCTCCTTATACTTTTGCAGTTGTATAAGCTGCATAACAATTTTACAATTATTATTTTACTATTATAATCATAAGTAAATAATGTTTATAATGGTAAAAAGGGGATTAGTCAATAAAAAACATTGAAAAATAAAAGATTTTTATACAAGTTTTGTATATATTAATTAAATTATTTTTAAAAGTTTTAAAACTAACACATTATTTTGGTGGAAAATACTTTAAAGCTATTTTTTTCCCAAGTATTTGCCCTGCTACCCCAAAAGCCATAAATATAAAAACATACCAAAAAGAAAGCCCAGCTGAACGGCGTAAAACTGCAGCCACAGGAATAGGGGCATGGATTGATAAAAACCACATTATACTATATGACTGAAAACGGCTTCTAATCATTCCAAAAGGTATATTTACTAAAAAAGATATTATTCCAATTTTTAAAATTAAAAAAAGTAGTTCATAAGTTATCATATTTATGTTATAGTGAAAATATATTGCTTTGTAAAGGTGGTTTATGAGAAAAATAATACTCCTATCCTTATTTTCTACATTATTAATAATATACGGCTGTAAAAAAGAAGAACATACCGATAGTATAGAGAATATAGCTAAAATGGATAATGTGGAAGAAAAACATAGTATTGAAAGCCTTGAAATATTATCAGAAGAAGGGGATGTTATAAAAAATGCAGAAGCCCCTAAAAAAGATGGCGAAAACAGTGATTTAATACAGACTGTAAAAAAGGATAGTAGTATAGATACAAATAATGAAAATATTGATAATTTTTTCAAAGCAGTTATAAGTAGTAATAATATTTCAGATATTGATTTGTTTTTAAATAAAGGTATAGATATTAATGTGTTAGATAAAAATGGGGAAAATGCACTAAGTGTTGCCATTAAAGCATCTAATATGGTAACTTTAAAATATTTAATAGAAAAAGGTGCAAATTTAAATAACACCACAGATACAGGGCTTCCCCCTTTAAGCCTTGCTATTATACTTAATAATATGCAGGCACTAGATTTATTACTTAATGAAAAAAATATTGATATGTATTATATTTGGGGCGATGTTTGGACAGGCACACCATTATATACATCAGTTTCCACAGGCAATTTTCAAGCACTTGAAAAATTAATTGCAAAAGGGATTAATGTAAACCATAGTTATGCAGAATATGGTGCTATGCCTATAATGGTTTATGCTTTAAACCATGTGGAAAATTTGCCTAGTAAAAATTATATTAATATAATATCATTACTTATAAAAAATGGGGCAGATATAAACACAGCAGATAGTAAAGGGGTAACTCCTTTAATGCAGTCATTAAAAAATAACGATAAAGAAGGGTTTATGGCTTTAATAAATAGTAAGGCAGATATTTCCTTAAAAGATAACAAAGGGGAAGATGCTTTAAGTTATTATAATAAATATGTAAAACCTTCTGAAAAAATTATAGATGAAGATAAATTAAAAATAGAATCATTACTTAAATAAATTTGGAGAATATATGATATATCAATTACTTGCAGTGGGAACAGGTGGTTTTATAGGAGCTATATTTAGAAGTTTAGTGCTTATATTTTTTTCTAGCAGATTAGGATTTTCCACATTGTATGCAATTTTATTTGTAAATGTGTTTGGGTCTTTTCTTGCTGGTGGATTTATAGGGCTTCCTGAAAGCATACAGGGAAATTATTTAAAACTTTTTGTAATTACAGGGTTTTTAGGAGCATTAACTACTTTTTCAGCCTTTTCTCTTGATAATATGGGGCTTTTAAGGGACGGCAACTATAAAATGTTACTTATAAATATAATATTAAATGTAGCCTTAACACTACTTTTTGTAATGGCTGGCTATGTTTTATCAAAAAAAATATTTAGTTTTTAATAGACTAGGAGTAATAAATGAATTCAAATTCCTATGGAGAATTTTTTAAAATAACCACTTTTGGAGAAAGTCATGGAGAAGGGGTAGGTGTTGTAATAGATAACTGCCCTGCTGGTATGCCTTTATGTGAAGAAGATATTCAAGTAGAGTTAGATAGAAGAAAACCAGGAATGAGTAAAATTTCTACCATGAGAAAAGAAGATGATAAGGCAGAAATATTATCTGGTATATTTGAAGGCAAAACCACAGGCACACCTATTGCCATATTGGTTAGAAATAGCAACCAACGAAGTAAAGATTATGATGATATAAAAGATTTATTCCGCCCAGGCCATGCAGATTATACATATTTCCATAAATACGGTATAAGAGATTACAGGGGTGGTGGTAGAGCTTCTGCAAGGGAAACTATCGGCAGAGTGGCAGCAGGAGCTGTTGCAAAAAAAATCTTAAAAACAAAAGGTATTGATATTTTTGGCTATACCATACAAATATCAAATATTAAAGCAGAAAATTTTAATAGGGATTTTATAGAACAAAACCCTGTAAGAACAGCTGATGAAAAAGCATATCCTTTAATGGAAGAAGCTATACTTAATGCTAAAATGTCAAAAGATTCTGTTGGTGGTATTATAGAAGTATGTATAAAAAATATGCCTTGTGGAATAGGGGAACCTATTTTTGATAGGCTTAATGCAAGGCTTGCTTATGGTATAATGAGTATTCCGGCTGTAAAAGGTATTGAGTTTGGTGCTGGGTTTAATGCTGCTTTATTAAAAGGTAGTGAAAATAATGATGAAATTACTCCTAACGGGTTTTTATCAAATAATGCAGGTGGCACACTTGGTGGAATATCTTCAGGGCAGGATATAGTATTTCGTTTTGCTGTAAAACCTACATCTTCCATACTAATAGAAAAACAGACGGTTAATAAAAACAATGAGCCTGTAAAAATTATAACAAAAGGTAGGCATGACCCATGTGTGGCACCACGTGCTGTTGTTATAGCAGAATCTATGGCAGCATTAACGGTGGTTGATATGATAATGATACATACAGGCAGGCAGATTATATGAAAAAAATATTTTACTTATTTTTGTTTGCAACTATTTTAATACAAGGTGGTTGTTCCACAGCTTATACAACTTATTCGCAAAAAATAGAAATATCTGCCACTCCTAAAGAGATATTTGATATTAATGTGGATTTAAGATTTATTTCAGCAACAAAGCTAGAAAAAAAACGCTTAAAAGAACAGCTTGCAGAAAAAGGGTTAAAGATTTTTACAGGCTATACACGTGGTATGATACAAGGAACAGTTATTTTAGATAGGCAGTTTATTTCAGCCATACGTTCATTTGTAAATGATTATAAGCAATATGGAAGTAGCAATGAACAGGCAATATTTGATGAAATACTAAAAGCACTAGATGAGCTTGATGAATACCTTAATAAGCAGGGTATAAAATAAGGCTATATTAATATATAATAGTATATTATGAAATACACTAATAATATATAAATAGCTTTTTTTTATATCTATATGTATTTAAGCATTAATAAATATTATTAACATTTACCATATATTAATTTTAACATACCTGCTGGTTCAGTTTTTACTAGCTCTTTTATTAAATTGGCAAAATCATGCACAGGCATTTTATGGCTATTAATACACCAGTATATAAGCATATTAAGCATACCTGATGAATAAAATTCCAAATAATAATCTAGTTTTGGGCTAATAGGTGCAGAGTTATTTTTTTTGTATTCGTTTATTAAATTATCTCTAAGCATTTTTTTCATACGCACTTTAAAACGTGGGTTATCATCTTTTAGAAATAATATGCGTAAATATTTTTCATTATTATTATAAATTTTAATAATATTTGTTAAATATTTATCATCAAAATCATTAATAATAAATGACTGCATGAGAAGTGATATATCTTTAATATGTTGCATAACATCTTTTTCTATTATATCAAATATTTCATATATATTTTTATAATAGGAATAAAAGACACCTCTATTATAACCTGCTTTCTCTGTAATATCACTAATTTTGATTTTACTAATATCGTTTTCAGAATATATTTCCCAAAAAGCTGTTTTTAATATTTCTGCTGTTTTTGTTTTTCCTTTATATCTCATAGCCTTACCTTTATAATTATACTTTTACTACGTTTTAATTAAAAATACAACAAAAAAAGGTGATTTGTGCAATTTTTAACAAAATTTACAAAATTGATTGAATGGAACAAATAAAAGTGATATATAAAATATGGAGTATATATGGTTAATAAATCAGAGTGGAATATTAAAGATTTTATGGAAGGCTTAAAGTTATCTTTGCCTATTGTGGCAGGCTATATACCCTTAGGTTTTGGTAGTGGTATTGTATGTGCTGAAGCTGGTATGAATCCATTTGAAATATTTTTAATGTCTTTTTTAGTTTATGCAGGGGCAGGGCAGTATATTGCAGGTGGTATGATTTTATCAGGAGCTACACCACTTTCTATAATAATTACTACTATGCTTGTAAACTCAAGGCATATTTTATATACATCAGTATTATATCCATATTTAGCAAACTGGAGTTTTTTGCGTCAATCATTATTTGCATTTCAAGTAACAGATGAGGCTTTTGCTGTTCACTCTATTACCATGCCTAAAGAAGTGAATACATCATCTAGTTTTGCCATAAATATTGCTTCCCACTCATCATGGATAATAAGTAACGTTATAGGTGGTATATCTATTGCTTTTATAGGGGATACTTCTAAATTTGGGCTTGATTTTACCCTTTATGCTTTATTTATTGCACTTATTTTACCTAGATTAATCTCCATACCACAATCTATTGCATTTATAACAGGTGGTATAGTAGCACTTATTTTCTCCATTAATAATATGGTATATGCTGGTATTGTAGTTGGTGGGTTGGTTGGTGCATTTGCAGGTTATTATATGAATGTGAGGCTGCATCATGGGAAATAATTCTGTGGAAAATATTTATTTAATTATTATAGGTATGGCTTTTGTTACATATTTAGCAAGGGAACTACCTTTTATAATATTAAAAGATAAAAAACTAAAACCTGCCATTGTGGAATGGTTATCTTTTATTCCTGTTGCTGTTTTATCTGCACTTTTATTTCCAGCACTAATTACAAATGGTAATGGTAAAATAATAGATATTACATTCTATAACCATTATTTAATAGCAGGTATTTTAACATTTATATTTGGTATATTTGTAAAAAACTTATTTGCTGTTATAATGTTTGGAATAGGTATAATAGCATTATTACGATATTTATTTTAATTTTGCATATATAAGTTTTACTATATTTTATATGTGTTAATTTTAAAAAATATATAAAACTACTATAAATAATTTTAGTTATGTTTTTTGAGAAATATATTTATTAAATTAAATTTATCATTGCAATAAGTAATAGTCTATGATAAACTATCACGTATTTAAAAAAATAATATAATAAAGGTGGTTTATGGGTTTGTTTGAAAGATACAGAAGAAGCGTTGCTTTAAAAGTTCTTATTCCACAAGTTTTAATTATTATACTATCATTAGTTATCGTTATGGTTGTTGCTGTTATAGGTATTGATGGTTTAAAACAACAAACTATTGAAAGTGAAGTTACAACTTATAAAAATAGGATTTCCACATTTATTAAAATGCGTGAAACAATTATGCTTGTAGGTGCATCTATTTTATCCAAAGAAGATAATATTGAAGATTTTCTTGCAGAAGGTAATCATAAAGAATTACAAAGGTTATTAAATATTGCAAAAAATGATATTTTTAATGAAATATTACGGCTAAGTAATAAAGAAACAAAGGAAACAAAAGTTACATTTCAGGTTATAAATAAACAAGGTAAAATTGTGGCCTCTACTTCTAATGCAGATAGTGATGGTTTTATATCACAGGCCATAGGTGATGATGTATCATCATTATGGGCGTTTAAAAAAATGAATGCTTATAGTGGCTTTTTATCAAGTTTAGATTATGACCAACAAGGTATAGTTATTCGTTCTATAGCTCCTATTATAAAAGACGGTGAATATATTGGTGCTATCCAGCTTGTAGAAGATATTGAAGATTCTATTAATGGCTACATTACAGCAAACAAATTCATCTATTTTTTAAATTTAGCTCCTGAATATACAAGCTATGCAAAACATGTTAAATCTAGTCTTAAATTTAATGACGGTTTAGTTATAAACTATAAAGATATAAATAAAGGACTGTTTGATATTGTATCAAGTGCAGGGCTTAATAAAGATACTATTACATTATTAGCAGCAAAATATTTCTTTATGCCTATTAATTTATATACAACCCCTTCTACATCAACTGAAAGCACTATTGCTCAAGGGACTTATATAGGAACTCTTTATTTAGCAACAGCAGAAGAAAATATATTTGCTATTGTAGATAAAGCAAGTGCTGTTGCCATTGAACTTTTAGTTGTGTTTATATTACCATTTATTATATCTACTATTATTATTATGATACTATTTACAATAAATGTAATTAGGCCTGTAAAACATTTAGCTGTTGCACTTCGTGATTTATCAGAAGGGGACGGTAACTTAAAAACACGTCTTGAGTTTACAAGTATTGATGAATTTGGGCGTGCTGCAGGTTATGTAGATAAATTTATTGAAAAAATCCAAAAAACAATAGTTATAGCATTAGATGCTTCCACAGAAACATCTTCAGCATCAGAAGAATTATCTTCCACATCATATGAGCTTTCTTCTACTATTGCAGAGCAAATGAAACTTGTAGGGGATACTGAAGAATTAATTGAAGATGTTGGTAAAAACTTAGATATTACAGAAGAAAGAGCTATTTCTACTACTGAAGATTTAGAGCAAACTCGTCAAATATTTGACCACTTTGTTGAAAGTTTATCTATTCTTGTAACAAGCGTTAATGAAGAAAACGAACAGCAAAAAGTTGTGTCAGATAAAATGAACGAAGTAACTGATAGAGTTAAAGAAATTACTGCCGTATTAACAATTATATCAGAAATTGCAGACCAAACTAACCTTTTAGCATTAAACGCATCTATTGAGGCTGCCCGTGCTGGTGAACATGGTAAAGGTTTTGCCGTAGTTGCTGATGAAGTTAGAAAGCTAGCAGAAAGAACGCAGGATTCTCTTGATAACATTAATAAAATGGCAAAAATGATTATCCAAAGTGTTGAAGAAACATATCAACTTGTGGAAAAATCATCAGACGGTATTAAAGAAGTGGCAAATAGTGCAGACCAGCTTATTAAAGAAGGTAACGAGGCAGTTATTCGCCTTACTAACTCCACAGAAGTTTCAAGCGATGTGGTTAAGAAAACTTCTTATATTGCCGTTAAAGTTAAAGAGCTTATCTCTGGTGCCCACCAACTTGTAGATTTATCATCTAACAACAAAGTGGCAGGTGAAAATGTTAGTCAAGTTTCTGAACATTTAGCCTTTAAAGCCGGCGAATTAAATAAAGTGTTAAATAAATTCCAAGTTTAATATCTAAATACATAAGGCTATGCTTAATAAATAGCATAGCCTTTTTTTGAGTGTCTTATGGATGAAAGTTTTTTAAAAAATTTAA
>CALADT010000024.1 GCA_937890655.1 uncultured Mucispirillum sp.
AGCCTTAAGTAAAGATACAGCAGTAGGGTTATCTAACACTTTAAATGTGGGGGCAGAAAATACACTGCGTGTAGCATGAGATAGCAAAGAGTTTATCAATGGAGATAAAGTAGTAGAAGTAGAAGGTGATACTGTTATTAATATTTATTCAGATAAAAAAGAATTAGTAGGTGGTAATGTATTACAGGAAATAAAAGGAAGCTATAATTTAATAAGTGATAGTGGAATAGTAGTGTTTTCGGATAATAATTTTAATCTTACATCTGATTGTGATTTTGAGATATATTCTAATAATAATACAACTATAAACTCTAAAGGACATTTAAGCCTTAAATCAAACACTTCAGATATACTGCTTGTAAACTGAGATATAGAGAAGTGTATCAGATGCGACATAGCTTTGCCTGTAATGCACTTGCATCAGGATTTGAATTAAGTTATGTACAGATGATGTTAGGCCATTCTTCTCTTGAAATGATATTCAAAGTGTATGGAAATTATATTCCACAAAACAATCCAAACAACGGCTTCAAAATTTCTCATTTTTTGGGAAATCTTGGGGAAACCAAAAAAACAATTATATAAAATATTGATACATAAAGGATAAAAGTTATGGAGGTGAGGGGAATCGAACCCCTGTCCAAAAAACCTACGTCCATAAATACTACACGCTTAGTCTATGTTTAAAATCTCCCCCGCCCATCTCCATAGACAAAGTAAGTTTGGGGAAAGCTCTTAATATCTTATGCCAGCCACAGAGCAAAACTGACACCAGCCCATATTAGTTTGCGCCCTTACAGCCCGTCATGGGCGGACAGTCCATAAGAACGTCGCTGACACTATGCAGCGAGAGCTAATTCGTCGTTAGCGTTTACTTTTTTGCCCGAGTTTTTACAAGGTCTCAGACAGCCTTGACGTGCATTTAAGGATATCAGTTCCCTGTCGAAACCGAGCACCCCCTAAATATTTATAAATACTATATAGTATAATTTATATATTATTTAAATTTAATTTTAAAATCTCTTTCTAGCTCTCTATTAACATCTTTTTCTTTAATAGATTGGCGTTTATCATATAACTTTTTACCACGAGCTAAAGCCACTTGTATTTTAATACGTCTGCCTTTTAAATAGGCTTTTGTGGCAACTAAAGTTAAACCTTTTTCCTGCACTTTGCCTATTAACTGGTTTATCTCTTTTCTATGGAGTAATAGTTTTCTACTACGAAGTGGGTCTTTATTAAAAATATTGCCCTGTTCGTATGGGGATATGTGGCAGTTAATAAGATAAACTTCGTCTTTCATAATCTTAACAATAGATTCTTTTAAGTTCATCTTGCCAGCACGGATAGATTTTACTTCTGTTCCGTGAAGTTCGATTCCTGCTTCATACTCTGTCAAAATTTCATATTCATGATAAGCCTTTTTATTTGTTGCAAGGCTAGAACTACCAGTATTTTTACTCATGGAGTTATAATATATATAAAATATTAAAAATGTCAATACTTTATAATATTAGAAAAATCTATTTTTCTTTGCCATGATATATAGGAATTAAAAGTTGAGCAACTACACCTTGTTCGCCGTCTGTTCTATTAGTTATGGATAATGTGCCTTTCATTTTTTCTATAATCATTTGTGCCATATACATACCTATACCTGTTCCGTTTGATCCTTTTGTTGTATAGTGCATTTCAAAAATTTTTGATAATGTTTCTTTTGTCAACCCTGTTCCATTATCACATATGTATATCATTACTTTTTCATCTTTTTGGTTTTCTATTTTTATATTGATTTTACCATTTACTTCTGGCTCTGTTTCTTTTCTTGTGATTATAGCATCTTTTCCGTTTACTACAATATTCATAATAACTTGTTTTAAGTCATTTACAAAACCAAAAACCCTAACACTTTCTAATGATGAGGGTATATCATATGTAACTTCTATATTGCTTTTTTTAAGTGCAGGAGTAAGTAAACTCATAATTGATTTAGTAGCAGATACAACACTAAATGGAACATTTACATCTTCTGGTTTAAAGAAGTTTTTAAAGTTTTCCATAGTTTCTGACATAAACATTATATGTTTCATAATAGACTGCATCATATCAGTAATATCTTCTTTTTCAAATTCTTCATCTTCCATTAAAATATCTTCTGTATTTTGTGCTATTAACCCAATAGCGTTTAGTGGCTGTTTCCACTGGTGAGTAATGAAGCTAATCATTGTGCCAATAGTGGCTAGTTTTTGGTATTGTGCTAATGTTAGCATATTTGATTCTATTGTGTTTTTCATATCATCATTTAAAGAAGAAATAATATTATTTGCTTCTTTTAAACAATGTTGACGTTCTATAATTTCTGTAATATTAGTAAAAGATACAACATAAAAAGTATTTGTTTCGTTTTGCATTAATGTGGATTTTATATTAAATACATTATATATTCCTTTACTATTTTTCATAGTAACCATATACTCATTGTTAGGGTGTTCTATTGGTAGTATAAACCAATTATCTTTATTTTTATGGGTTATAAAGGCCTTATCGTCATTATCAATAAATTTCGTAGAAATATCCCCTATATTATGAATGGCTTCTTCAATAGAGGAGTAACCAAAAAATTCTAAAAATAATTTATTACACCTTGTAAGCATATGTTCATCATTAAATACTGCTATCATATTTGGTTGAGTATCAAAAACTTCTGCTGTAAACTCTATTTGGCTTTCCATTAACCTTGCAACTGCTATATGGTCTGTTAAGTCTTTTACAATATACACCATAGAACGTTTATTAAAGTTATCAAAAGCCTGCACTCTTAATGCACCACTAAACTCTGTTTTATCATGCCTTATACCTACAAACCTAATGGAGCTACCTTTTACTGTGGAAGCATTATCAATATATTGAGATGCGTCAGGAATAAGCATAGATAATGGTTTATGAATTAATTCATCTTTTTCATACCGCCATAACTGGCAAGCTGCGTTATTTACATCAACTATAATACCGTTATTTACAATTAACATACCGTCTGAAATAGAACGAGTTAAAAACTGATAGCGGAGAAAATCTTCACTAATTTGATCCCTTTGGGTTTCTATTTCCCCAAAAATATCACGCATCATAAATATTATTTTATAAGTATCGTTTTCTTCTTTTATTATAGGTATGATTTCAAAAATCATTATTTTATTTGTATCTAAGTTATATTGGTTTACAAGAAAAGTTTTTGTATAAGGTGTGCTTGAATTTAAGTAGTTATTAATTAAATGGACACTATCAGGGAACAAGTTTGAAATAAACATACCATGAATATGTTCGTTAGATAGCCCACATAATTTTAAAAAAGCTATATTTGCTGTTTCTACTTTTCTTGATTTAAAATCAAATATAACACAAGGTTGTGGCATATTAGCAAAAAAGTATTCTTGAGTTTTTAAAGTATCTTCCTTAATAAGTTTTGATTTTTCTTCTGGAATAATAGAAATAATTGTAATATTAATTGACTTTCTATACTCTTTAATAAGCATATATTTTGTATCTTTATGAATGACTTCTTTTGTTTCATTATTTTTATTATGAATAAAGGAATATGTAGAATTATCATCAAAAGCAAATATGTTTTTTAAGGCATCCATTAATGTAGGGTAATCTTTTAAATGATGTATATAAGCGTCATTATACCAAATATTATTAGATTCTCCATGTATAATAACAGTAGGTAGAGATGACTGGTTTAAAAGTTTAGCTATTGATGAATTCATTATTATTTGCATACTATATTCCTTACTTATAATATTTGTTGCAACCATTATATATGGTATTCTTAAATATGTCTAACATTTTTTTTATTTTATATAAAATTTTAAAAAAAAGTATTGACAAGTTGTTTTATTTAATATATATAAGTATTCTCTTGACGGGGTGTAGCGCAGGGGTAGCGCGCATGTCTTGGGAACATGATGTCGCAGGTTCAAATCCTG
This sequence comes from uncultured Mucispirillum sp., assembly GCA_937890655.1. GTDB lineage: Bacteria > Chrysiogenota > Deferribacteres > Deferribacterales > Mucispirillaceae > Mucispirillum. The sequence goes on from CALADT010000024.1 coordinate 3,987, forward strand.
TCACCCCGATTTTTAGGCGAATTAGTCTTATAAAGGCTTGTTCGCCTTTTTTTATTTAGAATTTTTTGAACTTTTTATATTTACACTTGTCATTAAAGTTATAGCCCTAAAAAGCTATTAATATAATAAACGAGGATATCATGAAAAAATTACTTTTAACATTTTTAATGGTGTTATCATTAACATCTTTTGCCTTTGCTCAAAAAGGTAACTTTCAAAGGGAAGTAACTGTAAGCAGTAAAACCCAAGCACAGGAAATTGTAAAACAGCAGGTTGCAACATTAAAAGGTTACACTTCTTTTGACGCAGAAGAAGTGAAAGGTAGGATGGGAACAGCATATAAAGTGCCTGTAAAAGACGGTGCTGGTAATAAACTTTACTATATGGTTTCGCCTTTTGGTATGGTTTTTGGCCCTATTACAAATGATGATATAAAAACAGTATGTAATAATGGTTGTATGCAAAATGGTAACAATATGAATAATGGTTGTATGCATGGAAAACATGGTAAAGGCAAACACCATAATATGAATTGCGAATATAGTATCCATAACCATGCAGATTGTGCTGTATGTGGCAAATCAAAAAATGGCCAAAATGCTGAACCTGTGATTGTAACAGCAGAGCAGGCAAAAAATGCAGCAGAAAAATATATTCAAAACCTTAAAGGCTATACCATAGAAAATGTGGAAAGCTATTCTAATAAAGGCCAAAAATATATAAGATATAGAGCAAATTTAAAAGATAGTAACGGTAATTTATTCTTTATATATGTTCACCCATGTGGTAATGTTTCTGGTTTAATTAATTATAATGTGCAGTAATAAAAGTGCATAATCTATAAATTTATAAAATAGGGAAATTATTTTTCCCTATTTTTTTTATTCATTTTTTTTTATTAAAAAAACATAAAATTTAAAAATATTTTTTTATATTAATTTAATATGATAGTTATTTTTTTTAATAATTTATGCTATCCTAAAAATTTATATTTTAAATTATATGAATATTAACCATATAAATAAGTAACAAATTAAATAAAAAAAAATCCTTGACAAAACTATTTTAATATTTTAATGATAACTATTATCAATAAAATTGTTTAAATAGGAGAAAAGAGAATGAAAAAGTTTTCTTTTGTATTAATGGCACTTGCAATGGTTAGTGCAGGTTGTAGTGATGAAAATTCATCAAGTAATAATGATTATAACCCAGAAAGTAACAAATTAGTAATAAATGGTAAAGTAAGCGACCCAGCAGTAACAGGTGCAAAAATAGAGCTTATAGGTAAAGACGGCAAAATTATAAGTAACTGTGGTGTAAATAGTAATACATTATGTAATGTATGGAGTAAAGGGGACGGTTCTTTTAAATTTGTGTTACCATTAGGCACAGATATTTCCACATATTCTATGCAGACAACAGGTGGGAAAGATAGCGAATATGGCTATGAATTTGATTATTCATTAAGTAAAAACTTAAACCATAGCCTAGATAATCAAGTAATCATATCCCCTGTAACATCACTTATTAATGAAGTAGGTAAATTATTAAATAACCATGCTTTAGCAGAAGAAAAAGTGGCACAATCATTAGGTATTAATAAAAATAAATTATATAATGACCCATCAGGAGATTTATTAGTTTTAACATCATCATATATCATTAATTCTATTATTACTATTGATAGCCAAGATAATATAAAAACAATAAAAGATATTGCAAAAGAAATTAAAAACGGCGAAAGCTTAAAAGATGATAAAGTATTAAGTGGTTTATTTAAAAACCAAGTGAAATTATCAGAAATGAAAAAAGTAGTAGCCCAAATGAAAGATATGGAGCAAAAAGGCTTATCTACTTCTCAAGCTATAAAAAACATAAAAGAAACTGAAAAAGTTCGTATGTTTTCAAGAAGTGTTATGGATTTAACTGTAACAGAAAATTTATCTGATGTAGCTAAAAGCAATATAAAAAATATGGTAGCAGAAATAGAAAAACAACTTGGAAATAATACATTGATTCCATTAGAACAGTTTATTGTAGACCAGCTTGTAAACTATATGGCTCAATTAGATAAAGAATTATCTAAAATGGCTACTTATGAAAAGGTAGAGAGTGAGTTTATAGCATTATTGAAAAAAGCAATAGATAGTAACACAAACTTTAATAAAGAAGTTACTTTATTAATATCTGAAAAAGTGTATAATATTAACGTTCCTATTGATAGCCCACTTGGAATGGATAACCAAAAAAGAATAGAATATTATTTTAATTCTACAAAAGACTTAAATTATAAAGCAAGACAGCTTACAAAAATTGTCCTTGATGATAATATAAGAGAAGATATATATAATGAAATCATAAGAAATTATGCACAATTTGGTTTAGTGAATAAAGCAGATAAAATTTTAAACACACAAATTAAAAATTCTCTTGATAGAATAATATTAAATTCTGCAATAACTCAAGGTGCATCATGGGATTATAAAAATAATGCGTCCATAAAAAAATATGTGGATAAAGCATATAAAGATTTAATGGCTTTTAATGGCACAAATCCAGATGTAAAAACAAAAAACTACATAGAATCATACATTTCTTTAATGCATGGTTATGCTTCCATTCAAGATGTTAATAATGTAATAAAAGTAAAAGAATTATTGTTTAAAAAATTAAATGAAGTGCCTATTGATGGAACTCCATCTCGTAGCACATATTATGCAAGAGCATATAATGCTATTGGTAATGCTTCTAACACTTCAGCAGCATATCAAACAATAAAAAGTGATAATTTAGAACAGGCAATGATTTTATTAAAAGTTAGAAAAGACGCAGTAGATAATGATGAACATTCTCCTACTATGTCTAACAGAAATATACAGCTTTTAGGTTATGCTAGCCAGTTAATGATGATAGAAGAATTTTACAATAATGACCCTAAAGGCTTATATAGTAAAGAACTTACGAATATGACACAAGATATAAAAATTAAAATGTATAAACTAAAAGAAGAAGCAGATAAAATAGGACAGAAAGACCAAGATAAATTTTATTTTGCTATGCCATTTAAAAATTTAGTAAGTGCTTTAATGTATGTATTAAATGATGAAAAATCTGCGCTTGAAACTTATAATATGATTAACCCAGAACTTGTAAAAGACCTAAAATATAAAGAAACAGTAAAAGGTTGGAAACAAGATGCAGCAGTATCATTTTTCCAAGCAAAAGCATTAAAAATGGGTTTTGATTCTGCAAAAGTATTTTTAGAAAAAGAATACCCATTAACTGATAATAGTTTATTTACAAGTTATATGCCAGCCTTAATAGGTGTAACAGAAGTTGTTGATACAAATGGTTTTGTATATAAAGCAGTTAATATAGGCAAAAACCAAGAAGCTAATAAAGCTTTAGATTATATGTATGCTAAAATATCTACTGTTTTAAAAGATACATCTAAAATAAATGCTCTTTCAAAAGATGCTAAAAGTGTATTAATAAAAGGCACTAAGTTTGCAAATATTAATAAAGATGTAACAAATAAATTTATTAGAAAC
>CALADT010000025.1 GCA_937890655.1 uncultured Mucispirillum sp.
CATCTCTTTTGTAAATTCTGCACCTTTTGAAGCAGGTGTAAAATCTCTTTTTATCCCTCGTTTTTTCCTGTCCTGTATAGCTGCCATTAAGGAACGAATACGAATACGCACTGCACCTAAATTGCTACCTTCATCTATTTTAATAACAGTATAAAGTTTATCGTTTCTATTTAAAATATCATATACTTGTTCTGTTGTAACAGCATCAAGCCCACACCCAAAAGAATTAAGTTGAATAAGTTCTATATTTTCCTGTTTTGCAACAAAGCTTGCTGCTTTATATAGCCTTGAATGGTAAGTCCATTGGTCAACTGCATTCATAGGGCGTTCAACAGTTGCAAGGTGTGCCACAGAATCTTCTGTTAATACTGCAAGACCGTTAGATGTAATAAGCTCTGGTATACCATGATTTATTTCATTATCAATATGGTATGGCCTACCTGATAATACAATACCTTGAATATTATGGGTTTCTATGTATGATAAAGTTTCTTCCCCTTTATCACGAATATCTTGTCTAAAATTTGCCATTTCTATATCTGCTTTTCTTGCAGCAATACGCACTTCCTGTTCATTAATACCCATTGGTTTAAAAAAGCTCACAAGAGTATTTTCTAACACTTTTGTATCATTTAATGGTAAAAACGGCCCCATAAATTCAACTTTTTCATTGGATAAAGCATCCACATTTAGTCTTATCACTTCCGGATAACTACATACAACTGGGCAATTATAGTTATTATCTGCCCCTTCTTCATGGACTTCTTTTTGGATACAAGGGTAAAATATTCTTTTAATCCCTTTAGAAATTAAATTCATAATATGACCATGCACTAATTTTGCAGGGTAACATACTGTTTGAGATGGGATTGTTTCAAGCCCTGTATTAAATAACTCTTTGGAAGATTTATCAGATATTTCTACTCTAAAACCAAGCTCTGTAAACAAAGTAAACCAAAATGGATAATTTTCATATATATTTAATACTCTTGGAATACCTATAACACCACGTGGTGCATTTTCTTCTTTTAATGGTATATAATATTCAAAAAGACGCATATTTTTATAAGCATAAAGATTAGGTAATTTATTTGCTTCATCTACTTCCTGTAACCCTTTTTCACACCTGTTACCTGTAATATAGCGTTTTTTGTTACCACCAAACCTATTTACTGTAAGTAAACAATGGTTAGAACATCTTTTACATCTTACATTTGTAGATTCCATCTCAAATGATTGTATTGCTTCTTTTTTAATTAACGTAGATTCTTTGCCTGTATATCTATCCTTTGCTATTATGGCAGAACCAAAAGCACCCATATGGCCAGATATAGCAAACCTTGTAACTTTGCTGCCAACAGAAAGCTCAAAAGCTCTTAAAACTGCGTCATTAAAAAATGCACCACCTTGCACAACAACGTGTTTACCTAAATCTTCAACACTACTCATTTTAATAACTTTATATAAAGCATTACGAACAACAGAGTATGAAAGACCAGCAGAAATATCACTAACTGTCGCACCCTCTTTCTGTGCCTGTTTTACTTTAGAGTTCATAAACACAGTGCATCTTGAACCTAAATCAACAGGGTGTTCTGCTTTTAAGGCCGCAGCTGCAAAATCTTGAACATTTGATTGAACTGATTTTGCAAAGTTTTCTATAAATGAACCACAACCTGATGAACAAGCCTCATTTAAAACTATTTTATCAATAGCACCTTTACGAACATACATACATTTCATATCCTGACCACCAATATCTAATATAAAAGATACATCAGGAACAAAATAACGGGCAGCAGTAAAGTGTGCAACTGTTTCTACTTCTCCTTCATCAACCCCTAAAGCTGCCTTAATAAGCCCTTCTCCATAACCTGTAATACATGAATTCGCTATTTTAGCATTTTCTGGTAATTGGCTATATATTTTTTCTAACACTAATAAAACAGACTTTACAGGGTTACCTAAATTAGAAGAATATGATTCAAATAATAAATTATCATTTTCGTCTAAAAGAATTGCTTTTGTAGTTGTAGAACCAACATCAAGGCCTAAAAATAATTTACCTTCAGCTTGAGATAATTCTTTTTTATTTAAAACACCTTCTTTAGAATGACGTTCTTTAAATTCATTATATTCTTCTTCTGAATTAAATAAACGTGGAAGTTGCTCTATTTCGCTTTCTATTTTACTATTTTGTAATTGTTCAACTTTTTCTATTAATGATTTAAAGGATACAGCCTCACTATTTTTTGAAACTAAAGCTGCACCCATAGCTACAAATAATTGTGGGTGTTCCGGAAAAATAATTTCATTAGGAGATAAAGATAATGTTTCTATAAACCTTTTACGTAATTCTGATAAGAAAAATAAAGGACCACCTAAAAATGCCACATTACCAGAAATTGTTCTACCACAAGCTAACCCACCAATAGTTTGGTCTACAACTGCTTGAAATATAGAAACTGCAATATCTTCTTTAGCAGCCCCTTCGTTTAATAATGGTAATACATCTGTCTTTGCAAAAACACCACATCTTGCAGCTATTGGATATATAGTTTTATAGTTTTTAGCCATTTCATTAAGACCTGCTGCATCAGTTTGTAAAACTACTGCCATTTGGTCTATAAATGCACCTGTGCCACCAGCACAAGTTTCATTCATACGTTGGTCAATACCATTATCAAAAAATGTTAATTTAGCATCTTCTCCACCAAGCTCTATAGCTACATTTGTTTCAGGAATTTTTGTTTTAATACATTCT
>CALADT010000026.1 GCA_937890655.1 uncultured Mucispirillum sp.
AAGTTTTGTATAATTAATTAAGATTAGTGAGTAAATAAAAATATGATTACTAAAATATTATTAATACTTACATATGATAACCACGTCAAAACAGGGTCATTCTGAGTGAAACGAAGAATCTATAAAAAAGAATATTACTATAATTAGGTTATAAGATTTTTATGTTTAATCAAGGTGAATACAATATATAAGACTAAAAGATATTAGTTCAATACAAGGCGAATATTATTTTTTACGACAGGAGTTTACATAATAGTAAATGACTTAGTAAAAAATAATAGCAACGAAGTAGTGGACTAATAGATTTAGTCGTTAAAGGAGTTTGCATAAACAAGTAAATGATTGAATAAAATTTTAAACCAACAAAAAGTAGACTAAAAAGATATACCCGTATTAGGTGTGGATTTCCCTAAAAACCTGATATCCCCCACTCAAATTATACGCATCAAACCCCATACCCATTAGCATTCTACATGCTACATGGCCACGAAGCCCTATTTGGCACATAATATATACTGGTTTACTTTTATCTAGTTCTGATGCTGTTTCTCTTAATGAATCTACTGGCATATTTATAAACCCTTCTACATGACCTATTTTATATTCGCCTCTTGAACGTGTATCTACTAACTGTATGGAGCCGTCTTGTGGAAGTGATAACACATCATGATGATGAAATATTTTCATTAATCCGTTCATAATGTTTTCTGCTACGTAGCCTGCCATATTAACAGGGTCTTTTGCTGAAGAATATGGTGGTGCGTAACATAGTTCTAGTTTTGTTAAATCATATACTGTGGCGTTAAAATTAATAGCTGTTGCTATAACGTCACATCGTTTATCTACACCGTCTTCCCCTATTAGTTCTGCACCTAATATTTTACCACTTTCTTTATGGAAGATTAATTTAATAACCATTTCTTTACTATTTGGGTAGTATGACGCATGGCTTCCTGAAATTGTAAAACTTTTTTCATAGTTTATATTTAAACGTTTTGCTGTTTTTTCGTTTATACCTGTTGATGCTGCTGTCAACCCAAATATTTTTAATATGGCACTTCCTTGTGTGCCTCTATATGCTAGTTTTTCCCCATTAATATTATCTGCAGCTATTCTGCCTTGTTTATTGGCAGGGCCTGCCAGTGGAATAACTGTTTTTTCTTTTGTAATAAAATCTGTTACTTCAATAGCATCGCCCACTGCCATAATATATGGGTCGCTTGTAAACATATTATCATCTACTATAATAGCACCACGACTGTTTACTTCAAGGCCTGCATCTTGTGCTATTTTGCTTTCCGGTTTTACACCTATGGCTAAAATAACCATATCTGTTGCCACAGTGCCTTTATTTGTATATACTTTTAATTGATTATTTTCTTCTTCTATTTTTTCTAAAGTAGTTTCAAGCATTAAGGTAACGCCATGTTTTTCCATTTCATTGTGTATAAAGCATGCCATATCATAATCAAATGGTGCTACAACTTGGTTCTGCATTTCTATAAGTGATACTTTTAAGCCTGCACTTACTAAGTTTTCAGCCATTTCCACACCTATAAAACCACCACCTATTATAACTGCAGATTTTATATTATTTGTTGATGAAATATAGTCTTTTATTCTGTATGTATCTGGTATATTTCTTAAAGTGAATACTCTATCTAAATTAATGCCTTCTATATTTGGACGAAATGGTTCAGCTCCAGGAGAAAGAAGTAGCATATCATAGCTTTCTGTATATTCTTCCTCTGTCATATGGTTTTTTACTTTTACATATTTTTCTGACTTATTAATTGATACTACTTCGCTAAAAGTTCTTATATCTATATTAAAACGTTGTTTAAAGCCTTTTGGCGTCATTAATGTTAAATCTGCTTTATTAGTTATTTCCCCACCTATATAATAAGGCAGGCCACAGTTAGCAAAGGATATATATTCACCTTTTTCAAATAAAATGATTTCTATATTTTCGTTTAACCTGCGAAGTCTAGCTGCAGCAGAGGCACCACCTGCCACACCACCTACAATTAATACTTTTGACACTTCCATAATTAATCCCTCTGTTGTAATTTAATAGAATATACTATGTAAAACCATACCCTTTATCAAGTAGTTTATAAATTATTCTACATTATTTATACTTATTTCTATTCATCATATGGGGACTGTTTTTGTTTCAACTGCCACTTAATTGCAAAAAGTGCTGTAATAAAATAAATACCTACCTGAACCCATAAATTGATATACATGTGCATAACTTCAGGTATATCTGCCCCCATTTGGCGAATATATAAAAACCCTGTTACCCCTGGAGTAGAAGGTATTAAATACGATAAAAACCTTACCCACTGTGGCATCATAAAATGCGGCCATATAAACCCTGCAAGCATAACAAATGGAATAGATGTCATAAGTAATACTAATAGAATAGCATCTCTATCCCTTGCAAATACACTAAGTGATATGGCAAAAAGTATAATAGATAACCCATAAGGCACTGCAAAGGAAGCAGCATCAAGCAAGGAATTATGTAGCTGGATACCAAAAACCATAGGCCCTATGGTGAAAAAATATGCAAATATTGCAGAATAAATTGTTAAGTATGCAATAGTTTTACCAACTAAAACAGAGAAAGGGTTTATGTGTTTTGGATAACCATAGCCGTTTTCATACCCTGTTGCGTGGATTAAAAGTATAACCATTAATAATATTTGCTGGACTATTATGGCATATATGGCAGGCGCTACAAATGTAACATAACCACCTCGTGGATTAAAAACAGGTTTTGCTGTAACATTAACTGCAGAATGAAGATTTAAAGCATCATTCATATGAATACCAAACATACTCATTTTTTGTATTTTTACCCCTGCTGCTGCTGTAAAAACTATTTGCGTTGCAGCAGATATAGCTGTGGAATATAATACAAAATAAGAGCCGTCTGCAAAAACTGATACCTCTGGACTTTCCCCCTTTAATACTTTTTTATAAAAATCATCAGGGATATATATTATCCCAAAAGTTTCTCTATTATATATACTTTTTTTAGCTTCCTCCATAGAAGCATATTTTAATACTTTCAAATTCTCTGTATTATTAAGCATAGATACTATTAAGTCTGATAAATCTGACTTATCTTGGTTTACAACAGCAACAGGCATATTCCTTACTACATCGTTTTCATATGGGAAAGGATAATAAAGAGAATATAGTGCTGTGCCTACAAAAATAATAGTTATTGCAAGCATATCAAAAATAACACGTCTATATTCTAAAAGCATTATGGAAAACACGTTTTTCATCTGTGCCTCCTAATATATAGAGTAGTGTATATTTTTATAACACCTATGGATACTGCAAAAGCAACTGTGCCTAAAATAAGCATATAAGCTATTTCATAAAATGTAGAGTTATATGGTGCACTACCACGAATTGCTTCGTTTACAAGCACCCTGTGGTAATGGGTTAGTGGAAAAAATTCACTTAAATAATATGCAAATTTCGGCATAGCTATTTGTGGGTATGAGATACCAGCATATGCAAATGTTGGGGCTGCATATACTGCTGCTGCACTATAAGCAAGTGGCCTTAATATTATTGATATAAAAAGGCCTGCCGCCATAGATACATATATATAACAAAGTGTAGCAAATAATATTTTACCAAAACCCGCTACCATTGGCACTTTCATTATAACAAATAGTATAAAAAGCATAATAGTGCCTGAAAATGTATAAAGCACTGCATATGGTATTAACTTCCCTAATGTATAAGAA
>CALADT010000027.1 GCA_937890655.1 uncultured Mucispirillum sp.
CAAGGAATATATGTTCTAAACACAAAAAAAGACTGTCTTTAAATAATAAAGACAGTCTTTGATATGAATAATCAAAAAACAATAATATGCTTTAAGATTCTATTGGTAACTCTTTAATAAGTGTAACTTGGTTTCCTTTATCATTATAGAATATATTTGAAAAATACATTTTTGTAATAAATATGCCCCTACCATGAAGTTTTAGCAAATGTTCTGCATCAGTAGGGTCTGGTAGTTTAGTTGTATCAAAACCTTTGCCTTGATCTGTTATAGTAACAGTTAAAACACGGTCTTTTAAATCAATGTTAATATGAGTTGTGCGTTTTGAAAGCTCAGGGTCAGTTAAGCGTTGGTTTAAAAGCTCATAATATGTGCCTTCTTCTGTTGCCTTAAACTTTTCATCAGCAGTAATACCTAAATTACCATGTTCTATGGAGTTTGTAATCATTTCTGATATACCAACACGAAGTTTTTCAAGCTCAAAAAATTTGAAAAATAAAACAAAATCTGCAGTCATTGCATATACTATTCTATCAATATTAAAGAAATCATTAGAAATAGTGTATTCTTTATGGAAATCATAAAGCATTAATGACGGATAATAGTTCGTTAAAAGAACGCCGTGAAATATAATATCAACAAGTAAACGTAAATGAGTAGTTGTAAAGTTCTCTTTTAAGCAATATACATGGGTTAGTGGTTTATCATTAGTAATAAGGCACACTTTACCTATTGAGCTGTAATTATCCACAGTATCTCGCTGGTCAGTAATTATAACAATAAATGGTTCATTGCCTACTTCTTCAGGTGATGAAATATGTTGCAACGTTATTTTTTCTTCCTGACAGAAAGATTCAATACATTCTAAATAATTTTCGTTTTTAATATTTGTTAGTATTCTTTTCATATCCATACTACTCTACCATACATATAAAAAAAATCAATAAAAAAATTAAGGTTTATAAAAATTTATATTTTATATTATATAGATAAGTGTTTTTTTTCTTGTAAAATCAATATATTTTTATATGTTTTCTTATTTATAACATTATATTATTATTTGTTATCTTTAAAAAAAGTGATTATTACAAGGTTTACTTATTAAAATATTTTACATATTTTTTATTTTAATATATACTTGCATATATTTTTATATGGGGAGATACATGAATATTTGTATTGAATGTAGAAGGCTTATAAAATTATGGTTTTTATTTGCCCTTGTTTTGTATACTATTATTTTTGGTTATAACATTCCAGTAGCTTTAATATTTTTATTATCATCTATTATATTATTTTTATCTATTGGGTTTTGGGGTGGTATAATAGAAGTTTTTACCATATTTTTATCAGTTATTGTTCTTTCATTTTTTACAGATAATATCTTTTTAATTTACTTAATCCCTATGACTAATATTTTATTATTTATGGCTTTTCGTTCCGGCAGGCTTATGGCTGCTTTAATATCTTATGGTTTTATTTTATTGTGGTGTTATTTATCTATCCCTGTGAAATTCACTTTACTTAATTATATAGTTATTTTCATATGTTTAGTAAATTTATTAATCCATATAAAAGGGCTTTTTATTAAGAAAAAGGAAGAAATATCTTGGTCATATATTGTGGAAAAAAAAGATAATGTAATGGATAATATATTATGGAAACTAAAAGAAGGGCTTTATGATATAAAAGGAAGTATTGATTATGTAGAAGATATTTCAAAAATAAATAATAATATTGTAATATACACCCATACTAAATTTTCTTCCATTAGTATAGCTTATTTAAAATATTTATATAAAACCTTGCCAAAAGGTAATGGGAAAAAAGCATTTATTATTTATTCTGCTACTTTTTTTCCTGAAATGGCATATATTCCCTTATGGATTTTGTTAACTTTAAAAGGCTACCAAGTTATGGGGCGTTCTTATTATATATATTCGCTTGCTGAAATTAAGTTTGCAAATATATATTATGCAGCAGATAAAGATATGATGGAAAATATAAGAAAGGGTATTTATGATATTTCAGACGGTTTTCAATCTGCTATGCCACTTTATTTTCATTTAGTGCCACTTGCATTTTTTTCTTACTTATTTAGGATTATTTTTTCAGGGAAAAATAAGTTATCATAATATATGTTAAATATGCTTTGTAAATAAGATGATTAAAATATAAATAAAATTGATATAATATAAAAATAATTATTTTTTATTATTTCCATATTCGCCACAGTAAAACTCTTTGCTTTTAAATTCGTCTATGGAGAACTTGCAATCTTTATTTTGGAATTTCATTGTTATTTTGTCCCCATTTGATATTGTTTCGTTTTTTAAAAATGTAATATCTGCTTCTACATAGCCATATTCATGGTGATAAAACCGTATGATTTTTTCCTTTTTAAATGTATTATCGTTTTTTATGGTAGTAGTTTGTAAATCAAACCTATATTTTGTTTCATTATTAGGCATATCCATACGCAATAAAATTTCTTGATTAGGACATTCTGTATTATTAGTTTTAAAACATTTCTCATTTTTATATATTATTCCATTTAATGAAAGGTTATCGTAATTGCCACCGTTTTGTATTGTTATGTTTACATTGTTTTCTAAAGTTAGCTCATAAAAATAGGAGTTATATAAGTTGCCGTCATAATTTGCAATTTCTTTCATATTTGTGGCGTTATTAACTACTACATTTTGTGTAGCTGTTAATATTTTATTATCAAGGCAATAGTTTTTATATTGAATATATGATGTAATAGATACATTATCAGAAGTGGCAGGGGAAAGCCTTGTGCCGTATTCTCTAAAACCTTTATTATTTATACAGGTGCCTTCTTCTCTAATATAAGTTGTTCCGTTATCAAGATAAAGTTGTGGCATAAGTGCTTTTAAAGTATTATTATATATTTTATTAGACTGGTTTATTCCGTTTACTAACTCTTTTGCTATTTTTTCACTTTCTTCGTATGACCTAAAAACTGCATGGTTTGTGTAGCCATTATATTTTGAATTATACCCAAAATAGCCACCTGTTATGTTTTCAGAATTATCCCCTTGAGAACAAGATATAAGTAGTATGGTAGATACAACAAGAAGTGCTGTAATAATATTTCTAATATTTATCATATAATGACTGCTCTAAAATTTTTAATCTTTGGGAAGATAAATCATCAGGCAATCCCATAGCACGCAGGGCATTAAGTTTTATACGTTCATTTTTTACAAGGTTTAATGTCCATGTATTTTTTGAATCTATTTCTGTGGCTTTTTCAATAAGTTTAATTGCATACTCTGGGTCTTTATCCACAATAAAATTAGCTGCTTGCCTGTATGCATAACTTTGTAACTGCTGGCTACTGGAGGAGCTTTTTGCAATACTTAATAAATATTTTATGTTTTTAGTTTCATAAAATTTAGCTAATGATTTATAAGGTTGTGGTAACGAGCTTTTATTATATTCATTATGGCTTAAAAAGTTTACAATATTTATTTCTTCTTGACATTTTCCAAGCACAGCAAATGCTCTTGCATCCTCTAGTAACTGTAAACTTTCTTCTGGGTCCACAGTTATAATAGCAATAGCTGTTCTTGACATATTACAAAAACTTGCCATATCTCTAAATTTTGCAACTGCACGGTTATATGTATATGAGGCCATACGTTCTCTACCTTGAAGCTGGTAGTTTACGGCTCTAGTAACAAGAGTCATACCAAGACTACTATCTTTATTTTCCACTTTACTAGAACATGATGTTATTAATATCATTAATATACATGATAGTGCAATTTTAAATATATTCATCATTTTAAAGGCACTTTCTCCGGTTTTTTCTCGTTACCAATGCTTATAGGCCATGTGTTTTGTATTTTTAATATAAGTTCGTTACCACTTTCCACTATGGACTGTATTTCATTTCTTAATTCATCTAAATTTTCTGTGCCGTCTGCTGCGTTTAATGATGCTCTTTCAAGGTTTGCAGCTACTTGGTCAAGCCTTGCCACAATAGGGGCTACAATACGCACCATATTTTGCACTTCGCTAACTATTTCATTAGCACCGACTGCAATAGGTTCAGAGTGTTCATCAAATATTTCAAGGGAACGTTTTAATGTTACACTACCACTTTCCACATTATGAGCCATACGAACAGCAGATTCACTAAAGCTACGTAAATCGTTTAAGAACCTTTGCATTTCATTTTGAACAGCATCACTTCTTAAGTAACCTAAAGAACCTTCTTTATTAGAAATATCAGAGCCTAAAGAACCAAGCCCTCTCATTAATTTATTAAAGTCGCCTTCTTTATCTGCAAACCGAACAAGAATAGTATTAACACTACCTACAATTTCCCTTAAATCGGCAACAACTGGTGTAACTTGTTCTAATATACCTTGTAACCCTTGGTCGCGTTTTAAACTAAATATTGACCCTGTTTCTATATTTGCAGATTCGCTTTGCAAATTAGTTTTTATATCAATAAAACTACTACCTATAATATTTTGCAGGCTAAGGGAGAATACAGAATCCTGCTTTATCCACTTAACATATTTTGTAGGAATACCTATTTGCATAATAACTCTACCGTCATCTTGTAAATAAAGGTCATTAACACGGGCAATTTGGAAACCTGCATATTTTACAGGCATACCTTTTGCAAGGTTTTCGCCGGTTTCTGTAAACACATCTATATACACTTTAGTTGTAAATATATCTCTACTAATACCAATAGATATAACTAAAGTAATAATAATTACAACAGCAATTACAACAAATAGTCCAACCTTTATTTCAAGGTTTTTAAAACGAGGGTCTGCCATGAGTTATATGGTATCTCCTTATATTCTAAATCTTTATACTCTATTAAATATCTATAATTTTCTACAATAGTCATTTTAAAAGTGCCTACTTCTAACTCTTTTATAAATTTTATAAAAGGAGAGTAATCATCTGTCAATAACATTCTGTGTGGTAGAAAAAAAAATATATGTTTTGGCTTCCTAATAGAAGCACGTAAGTATTTGACAATTAAAAGTTCAAATTCGTTTAATTTTTTTGGCTTATAATACATAGCATAAGTTAAATTATATTTTTTTAGCATATTATAAGCTATTTGTTCAGCATCTTTTGTTTTTACATTTTCAAAATACTGTATAGGCAGTATAATGTTTTCGCATATGGATAATGTGGCAATTAATGGAATATTATATGAAATAATACTGACATTATTCCATATGGTCTTTTTCATTAAATCGCTTTGCATTGTATCAGCCATATAGTTTGCATTAAGGCTAATAATGTTTGTTTCTATCATATAAACATTTCACCAAATACAATAATAATAATAAATGTAAAAAATATGCCAATCATAGCACTCATCATACCTTGTATGATGGCTGTTTGATGGCTTTGTAAATTTTGTGCAATATATATAGGGATTGATGCTGCAATAAACCCTATAAGCACTGTTTTAAATGTAAAAGTAGCCACATCTGAAAATGTAATAGAAGAAACAATCTGGCTTAATACATAATCAAGAGATGTATTTGATTGAAAACTTAAAAGCGTATAACCACCAATAATTGCAAGTGTGGAAAAATAAATGGATAATACCACCATAGATATAACACTTGCTAAAATTCTAGGGAAATATAAATATATGACAGGGTCAATATTCATGGCTTCTAATGCTTTTATTTCTCTATTAAATTTCATCATACCAATATCAACAAGTAGTGTGGTAGATGTTCTTAAAATAATCAACATTCCACTAATTAATGGGCCTGTAATACGTATAATAACTGTTGTTAATATAGGGCCAATATTTGGTGCAGCATCAAGGGCAAAAAGCACTTTTGTAATAATCCCAACTAGTGTCATACCTAATATAAGTGCAGTAATTGTCATAACAAGTATTAGTTCATAGCCTGAATAATAAACCTGCTTTAATATGGCACTATGCACAGCAGGTGAGTATGAATATTTACTAAATATCCCTTTAGAAGATACTTGTAAGCAAAAAAGGCTATGCCCTTTAAAAAAATTGCCTATATCAATAACTATTGAACCTATTTTATACAGTAATTTATACATAATCCCATAATATACTTTTTTTACTTTTATATCAATAATTTTTTAATAAAAGAAATGTTTTTTTTATAATATTATATGCTATTTTGTTTGAAATTATAATTTATAAGTATAAAAGGTAGAAAAAATTATAAAAATTTTGTAATATTAATCTATAAATTTTTGTGTAAATATTATGATTATATGTATAAAAATATGTAAAAGTTTACTTTTTTATTTGACTATAAGTATAATTGTAAGTAAAATAATTAAAAAATAAAACAGTAATCATTTTTGTGCTAAAATTGCATAAATTATGGAGGGACCATGTCTCGTAAGAAAACTATTATGGATGGTAATATGGCAGCAGCCCATGTAGCACATGCTGTAAACGAAGTAATAGCGATTTATCCTATTACACCATCCTCTGTTATGGGTGAAATATCTGATGAAAAAAGTGCTAAAGGTCAGGTAAATATTTGGGGAACTGTGCCACATGTAGTGGAGTTACAATCAGAAGGTGGTGCTTCTGGAACAGTGCATGGTTCTTTAACAGCTGGGGCATTAACAACTACATTTACAGCTTCTCAAGGTCTTTTATTAATGATACCTAACATGTATAAAATAGCAGGTGAGCTTACTCCGACAGTTTTCCATGTTAGTGCAAGGGCTTTAGCAGCACAAGGGCTTTCAATATTTGGGGACCATTCAGATGTTATGGCTTGCCGTGCATGTGGCTGGGCTATGCTTGCTTCTAATAACCCACAAGAAGTTATGGATATGGCACTAATTTCTCAAGCTGCTACATTAAGAAGTCGCATACCATTTTTACATTTTTTTGATGGGTTTAGAACATCTCATGAGCTTTCTGTTGTGGAAGAACTCACTTTTGATGATATGCGTCATATGATTGATGATAAATTAATTAGAGAACATAGAAAAAGGAGCCTTACTCCTGATAACCCTACAATTAAAGGGACTGCTCAAAACCCTGATGTTTATTTTCAAGGTAGGGAAACAGTAAACCAATATATTGATAATGTTGGTAATATATTACAGCAAGAAATGGATAAGTTTGCAAAACTTACAGGCAGGCAATACCATTTAGTGGAATACTACGGTGCAAGTGATGCAAAAAGTGTAATTGTGGTAATGGGTTCTGCATGTGATGTTGCAGAAGAAACCATAGACTATTTAAACAGTAATGGGGAAAAATTAGGTGTTGTTAAAATCCACCTTTACCAACCATTTCCAGTTCAAGCATTTGT
The DNA here is from genome assembly GCA_937890655.1 of uncultured Mucispirillum sp. Taxonomy (GTDB): domain Bacteria; phylum Chrysiogenota; class Deferribacteres; order Deferribacterales; family Mucispirillaceae; genus Mucispirillum. The sequence goes on from CALADT010000027.1 coordinate 7,344, forward strand.
GGATGCTATTCCTGAAACTGTGGAAAATATTGCAGTGCTTGATAGAACAAAAGAGCCAGGAAGTGTAGGTGAACCATTATATGTATCTGTTAGAACAGCTATTGGGGAAGCTATGGCTACAAAATCTACCCACTTTAAAAAATACCCTAGAATATTAGGTGGTAGGTTTGGTTTAGGTTCAAAAGACTTTACTCCTGCTATGGTAAAAGCAGTTTTTGAAAACGCATCTTCTAATGAACCAGTTTTTGGTTTTACAGTAGGTATAGAAGATGATGTTACTAATAAATCATTAAAATTTGATAAATCATGGCTTATACCTTCTAAAAACTATAAAGCTATGTTTTATGGTTTAGGTTCAGACGGCACAGTGGGTGCTAATAAAAACACTGCAAAAATTATCTTTGCAGAAACAGGTAAAAACTCACAGGCTTATTTTGTGTATGATTCTAAAAAAGCAGGCTCTATGACCACAAGTCACGTTAGATTTGGAGATAGCCAAATAAAAAGCTCCTATCTTATTCAAGAGGCAGATTTTATAGGCTGTCATAACTTTAGCTTTTTAGAACGTTATGATTTACTTTCTCCACTTAAAAAAGGTGGTGTTTTCCTTTTAAACAGCCAGTATGATAGTAAAGAAGTATGGGAAAAACTTCCACCACTTGTTCAAAAAGAAATAAGGGAAAGAGAAGCGAAAATGTATGTGGTAGATGCTATTAAAATAGCTCACGATTTAGGGCTTGGTTCAAGAATTAATGTAATACTACAAGCTGCGTTTTTTGCTATATCTAACATTATATCAAAAGAACAGGCACTTACTGCTATTAAAAATGCCATATCTAAAACATATGGTAAATATGGGGAAGAAATTGTTGCAAAAAATAATGCAGCAGCAGAAGCAGGGTTTATTAAATTAGAAGAAGTGGATTATGCCTCATTAAAAGACGGCGATTATTCGGCACAATCTCTTATTAACGGTTGCTTAACAGATAAAAGAGCAAGCGATTTTGTTAAAGATGTTACAAGTGTGCTTGTTGCAGGAGAAGGGGATAATATTAAAGTATCTCAAATGCCAGATGATGGTACATGGCCTGTGGGAACTGCAAGGTTTGAAAAACGTAATATTGCAGTAAATATCCCTGTGTGGGACCCTGAAGTATGTATTCAGTGTGGTATTTGTTCTTTTGTTTGCCCACATTCTGCTATACGACTTAAATATTATGAAAAAGATGCACTTAAAAATGCACCTTCTACTTTTAAATATACTGATGCAAAAGGTAAAGAATTTGATGGCTATTTAGCTACTATTCAAATAGCACCGGAAGATTGCACAGGTTGTAGTGCATGTGTTAGCGACTGTCCTGCTATTAATAGACAAAACCCAGAGAAAAAAGCAATTAATATGCAGGAACAAACTCCATTAAGAGAGCAGGAAGTAGAAAATTTTGCATTTTTTGAAACACTTCCAGAATTAAGTGTGGAAAAATATAGCAAAACAAATATAAAAGGCAGCCAGTTAGCACCTCATTTATTTGAATTTTCAGGAGCATGTGCAGGTTGTGGCGAAACTCCTTATGTTAAATTATTAACTCAACTTTTTGGGGATAGAATTTTAATGGCAAACGCAACAGGTTGTTCATCTATTTATGGTGGTAATCTACCAACTACTCCATATTGCACAAGGGCAGACGGGAAAGGCCCAGCATGGAGCAACTCTTTATTTGAAGATAATGCAGAGTTTGGTTACGGTATGCGTTTAGCTGTGGATTATTTTCAAGGCAAAGCTATTACTTACCTTAACGAATATAAATCAGTTCTTGGTGAAAATTTAGCAGAAGAAATTCTTGCATGCACAAATAGTCATGACCAAGCAGAAATAGAAAAACAAAGAGCTAAAGTAGATAAGTTAAAAGCATTAATAGAAAAATCAGACATTAAAGAAAAAGAAGATTTTTTAAGTATTGCTGATTACTTAACACCAAAATCAGTATGGATATTAGGTGGAGATGGTTGGGCATACGATATAGGCTATGGTGGTTTAGACCATGTGCTTGCAAGTGGCGAAAATATTAATGTATTAGTGCTTGATACAGAAGTATATTCTAATACAGGTGGTCAGGCATCAAAATCTACTCCACTAGGTGCATCTGCAAAATTTGCAACAAGTGGTAAAGTTAGAGAGAAAAAAGATTTAGCTATGATATCTATGACATATGGTAGCATATACGTGGCAAAAGTTTCTCTTTCTAACCCTGCTCAATGTATTAAAGCCTTTGTGGAAGCAGAACGTTATAACGGGCCTTCAATCATTATTGCATACTCTCACTGTATTGCTCAAGGTATTGATATGACAAAAGGTTCAAAAGAGCAGAAAAAAGCCATAGATGCAGGTTACTGGACATTAATGCGTTTTAACCCTGATTTAATTAATGAAGGTAAAAGCCCACTTGTAATAGATAGTAAAGAACCAGGGGGAGATTTAGCAGACTTTATGGCAGGGGAAAACAGGTTCCGTATAACTAAAAAAGCAAATGCAGAAAAATATGACCAGCTTGTGGATTTAGCAAAAGAAAAACTTGCTAGAAGAAATAAAGTTATGCGTATGATGTCAACTAATTTAGTAGATAGCGAAAAATAAATAAAAGGGAGCTTATAAGCTCCCTTTTTTATGTAATATATAAATTAAATAATTTAATCATCTTTATTTAATAGTTTATATAGTTTTTCGGTAAAAGTAGGTTTTTCTTTTTTCTTTTTATCACTTATTCCTGGAACAAAAATATCAGTTTTATGTCGTTCTTCCACCATAAAATCATCAATTTCAGAACGTTTTCTATAATACTCTTTTCTAGTATATAGTGCAAAAACAACAATTAGTGCAATTATAGAAATAAATAGTAAAACAGCAAATACAATATTAAAGGTTGTAAGGCTTGCAAGTGTTTCTTGGATACTTACCACAAATTCATCGTATGACATATTATATCTCCTTATACTATTATATTTATTATATCGGCTAAAATCAAAAAAACTAAATGTAAAATTATAAAATATAAAAAATTATTAACTTAAATGTTTTTGACATAAAAGGCAATAAGGACATATGTATTTTACTAAATGATATAAATATATTGGAGGGTAAAATGGGTAAAATAAATAATTATATTTATGGAATACTAATACTTATTATACTTTTTTTATTAACATATATATTTATAAAAAATAGTATAAATAATGATTTAATAAAAAGCCTAAAAGCTGAAAATAAATCACTTATAGAAAGAATTAGTAGTGCAGAATCTATGATTAATATTCAAAATAATGAAATAGAAAAATATGCTTTCAATATGGCTAAAAGTAAAAAAGAATATAAAGAAAATATTAAAATAATTAATGAAAAATATAAAAAATTAAAAGCAGACTATAAATTAATGGAAAAATTAAGCTGTGAAAAAATATTAAATGAAATAAATGAAAACCAAAGGAGGTTTATATATGAAAGATAAAATTAATTACATTATCAATTTTATAAAAATATTTTTTATAAATATATATAACAAAATTAAATCATTTTTTACTAATATTTATGATGATTTTATAATGATAGATATAGAAGAAGGGCAGGTGAGATATTCTTTTCATTGGTGGATTATGAAAAGTTTTAAATGGCTTATTGCTTGTTTACTTGCTTTTATAACACTTTTTTTATGGGGTTGTAGCTCTAGTATGGAAAATATAAAATATTACCCTGTAAATGTGCCTATAAAATGCCCGGTGGAAAATATACCGTTACCACAATATAGTAACGATATATTAGAAACAAACTTAAATATTTTACACTATACAAAAATATTAGAAGAAACATTAAAATTATGTATTAATGGTGAGTTAGATGATAGAAAAAGCATTTAATTTACCAGCAGAGTTATGGCAATGGTTATGGCTGTTTTTTGTATCCTTTACAGGGGGCGTAGTTGGTTTTATTACAAAAATATCTCCCACATTAAAAGGGCGTTCTTTTAAAGCAAAATTTGCAGCTTTATGTATGGGTATGATAAATAGTATGTTTATAGCATACATTAGCTATGAAATATTATTAAGTATAATTGATAAACAAGGGCTTGCTGTTGCCTTATCAGGCATGGCTGCTTTTACAGGGACAGACCTTTTAATTATTACACAAAATAAAATTATAGAATTATTAAAAAGAAAAATTGATACAATATAGGAGAATATATGTTTAAA
>CALADT010000028.1 GCA_937890655.1 uncultured Mucispirillum sp.
GCTTTTGCAAGGTAGCCTTGGTTTTGTAATTTACCACCGTATAAGTTTACATCTTTTTCCACTGCTTTCTTTTCTTTTTCAAGGCGTGCTATTTCTTCTTCAATATTAATAGCCCCTTCTAAAGAAACCATTATTTCAAAGCCGTTACCAACACTTTTTGCACAGTCTTTCGGTGGTTCTTCATTAAAATGGATATTTTTTGCTTTACCCATTTTCATAATTAATGCAAGCTCTGATTTAAATAAATCAAGAGTGTCGTTTTCATTGGTATTTACATAAATATCTAAAGTAGCAGCAGGGTTTATATTATATTCCCCTCTAATATTTCTTATAAGGCTAACTGCTTCAATAACTTTATCTATCCCTTGTTCTTCTTTTGTAAAATTATAGTTTAAGTTATCAGGATATTGTTCATACATTATAGTTTCTTTTCCTGTTAATGTTTGGAAAATATGCTCTGTAACAAATGGTATATAAGGGTGCAGACTGATTAATGATTTTTCAAGAACAAAAACAGCAGTAGCAAGTGCCTGTTCTTTTTCCTCACTGTTTCCTTTAAACATTCTATCTTTTATAAGCTCCAAATACCAGTCGCAATAAGTCATCCAGAAAAATTGGTATAGCTCGTTTGCTGCATCATTTACACTGTATCCGTCAATAGCAGTAGATGCTTTTTTGGCAGCGTTTTGCAATTTCATTAATATCCATTTATCTACATTATTTAATTTGCTTTCATTAATTGTAGGAATATTTTCATCAAGGTTCATTAGTATAAAACGTGATGCGTTCCATATTTTATTAATAAAGTTTCTATAACCTTCCACTCTATCCACATTCATTTTTATATCTCTGCCTTGAGCTGCAAAAATAGCAAGGGTAAAGCGGAAAGCATCAGCACCGTATTTATCAATTAATATAAGAGGGTCAATAACGTTACCTTTTGATTTACTCATTTTTTGCCCTTTTTCATCTCTTACAAGGGCATGTAAATAAACATCTTTAAATGGCACATCGTCCATAAATTTTAAACCCATCATCATCATTCTAGCTACCCAGAAAAATAAAATATCAAACCCTGTAACAAGTGTAGAAGTAGGGTAGAACTTTTTCAACACATCTGTTTTTTCAGGAAAGCCCATAGTAGAAAACGGCCAAAGTGATGAAGAAAACCATGTATCTAAAACATCTTCATCTTGAGTGATATTAGTAGAGCCACATTTTTCACATTTTTCCACATCATTTTTTGCAACAGTAATATGTGAACAGTCATGGCAATGCCATGCAGGTATTCTATGCCCCCACCATATTTGACGGGAAATACACCAATCTCTAATATTATTCATCCATTCAAAAAAAGTATTTTCCCATTGTTTTGGGATTAATTTTATTTTACCTGTTTTTACAGCGTCAATAGCTTTTTCAGCAAGTGGTTTAGTTTTTACAAACCATTGCATAGAAACACGAGGTTCCACAGTGTTAGAACACCTGTAACAGCAACCAACGTTATGTTTTAAAGGCTCTATTTTCACAACTAAATCAAGTTCTTTAAATTTTTCTATAACTTTTTTTCTAGCTTCTATAATATCAAGCCCTTCAAATTCTTCGTAAAAATTGCCACATATTTTATTATGTTCGTTAATACATACAATTTCTTCTAAATTATGGCGTTTTCCTGCTGCAAAGTCGTTAGGGTCATGGGCTGGTGTAATTTTAACACAACCTGTTCCAAACTCTGTTTCCACAAAATCATCTGCAATAATAGGTATTTTTCTATTAATTAATGGTAATATTATATTTTTACCAACTAAATGTTTATACCTTTCATCATCAGGGTGAACTGCCACAGCTGTATCCCCAAGATATGTTTCAGGCCTTGTAGTAGCTATTTCTAAAAATTCGTTACTATTTTCAATAGGGTATTTTAAGTGGTATAAAAAGTCATCTTTTTCAGTGAATTCCACTTCTATATCACTAAGAGCAGTATTACACCTTGCACACCAGTTTACCATATAGTTAGACCTGTATATTAACCCCTCATTATAAAGAGTGTAAAAAACTTCTCTTACAGCTTGAGATAACCCTTCGTCCATAGTAAACCGTTCTCTATCCCAATCACAGCTAGAACCAAGTGCTTTTAATTGGTTTATAATAGTGCCACCTGATTCTCTTTTTTGCTGCCATACTCTTTCAATAAATGCTTCCCTGCCTAAATCATAACGAGATTTACCTTCTGCTGCTATGATTTTTTCCACAACGTTTTGTGTAGCAATCCCTGCATGGTCTGTTCCTGGCATCCATAAAACTTCATAACCTTTCATACGTTTAAAACGTGCTAATATATCTTGTATGGTTTCATCAAGAGCATGCCCCATGTGAAGTGAACCTGTAACATTTGGTGGTGGTATAACTATTGAGTATGCTGGCTTACTTGAATATTCATCAGCATGAAATAGTTTTTTATCCAACCAAAATTTATAGATACTTTTTTCATATTCAGCAGGGTTAATTCTGCTTGACAATTCCTTTGCCATATTTTTCTCCGTATATTATATTTAATTAATTTTAATTGTTCTTGAACCGTCGCTATTTACTTGAAAATGGATAGTTTTATAATTTTTAATATATTGAGTAATATTAAATTTATCTGCCCATTCTATAAAAATAGTTGCGTCTTCTTGCAGTGTTTCATAAAAGCCTATCATATCAAGCTCTATTTCTTCCTGCATTCTATATAAATCAAAATGGATAATAAGCCCATTATTTGTTTCATACCTATTTTCTATGGAAAAAGTAGGGCTGTATGCTTCATCTATTCCTAAACATGATTCTACAAAATATTTTGTAAAAGTAGTTTTACCAGCACCTATTTCTCCTGTTAAAAAGATTATATTATTTTTTAATTCCTTAACAAGTTTTTTAGCAGTATTTTTTGTATCTTCTACACAATTTACTATTATTTCATAACTCATGAAACACCTTTTTATACTCTTTTATAATATTAGTTATACTTACAACAGCAGGGTGGCTATCTATTACGGCATATTCTGAACTTCTTCCAAGAATATAAGCACCTAATATACATGATTCTTCTTGATTATAGCCTTGAGCCATAAAAGAAGCAATAAGCCCAGTTAGTGCATCCCCTGAACCACCTTTTGAAAGGGCAGTATTACCGTTATTAATAATATATGATTTTTTATTAGGAGCTGCAATAATTGTATCTGCCGATTTTAATACTAAAGTTATTTTATATTTATTAGCAAAATCTTCTGCTATATTAATTTTATCTTCTATAATGTCATTTATGCTTTTTGATATTAATTTTGAAAACTCTCTTAAATGTGGTGTCATTATAATATTGTTACTTTTTATATCTTTTAAATCATCTATTGAACATGCGTTTATACCGTCAGCATCTATTACAACAGGTTTTGTAGTATTTTTTAAAATATTTAATATAAATTCTTGAGTTATACTGTTTTGCCCCATACCGTTGCCTATGGTAAAACAAGTGGCATTCTGTTCAATAAAATTAATTACAGCGTATGATTCATTATAATCGTATGCTTTTGTCATAATCTCTGGAATATCTGATATAAAATTTCTATGAATATTTTTACAATGATATGCAGTAACTAACCCACATCCAGAAGAAAAGGCAGAAAGCGAAGTTATTTTTAACGCCCCAGCCATTTCTTCAGAACTACCAATACATACTACTTTACCAAAATTACCCTTATGGCTATCTTTTTCTCTTATTTTTAGTTTTGGTAGATTATCTTTTGTTATTAGTATATTATGGGGGTAGTTTTCTATATGGCTTTTAGGTATGGTTATATTTTTTACAATAATTTCCCCTGCATATTTTTTAGCAGGATACATACACAAGCAGTATTTTAAACATGAAAAAGTAATAGTTACATTTGCTTGAAAAATAGTTGCATAAGAGTTTGCACTATCAGAAATCAACCCAGAAGGAATATCTATGGCTATTTTATATGCCTTTGAACTGTTTGCTAAATCAATTATATTTTTATATATTCCTGTAATTTCTCTTTTTAAGCCTGTGCCAAATAAAGCATCTACTATAATATTATATTTATCCATATTATTAAGGCTTGAAAAATCGTATAGGTTAGCATTTATACTTTTTAAAATATTTAAATTTAATTTTGCACTTTCATGATATTTACTTTCTTTATCCATACTATAAAAAATATCCACATTATAGCCATTAGTAATTAAATGGCGTGCTGTAACAAATCCGTCCCCACCGTTATTACCACATCCTGCAAGAATAACTATATTTTTTATATTTTGGTCGTATGATTTAATATGGTTATAAACTGCAATACCAGCATTTTCCATAAGAATTTCTTCTTTTATATGCAGGTTTTCTTTTGCAATTAATTCCATATTATAAATATCACTACTTTTAAGTATATACATTTACTTATCTCTATTTAAACTATCTACATCTTTAGCCGTATCTATTAACATAATAGGCATATTATTATTAATAGTATATGCTAGTTTACATTTATCACATATTATGTGAGTTTCATCATCAGAAAGTCTTATTTCACCTTTACATTTTGGACAACTAAGGATTTCTAATAACTCTTTATTTATCATAAATATTATACCCCAAAAAAGAAATAAGGTGCATTATACAGCTAAATCAATTATAAATCAATAATATATATTGCAAAACCCATAATTTCAAATTAAGATATGTATTATAAATAATATTATTTATGTTTTAATTTATAAAAAATACTTGTGATATTATAATATAGAGTTTATATATTGTAATTAAGTAAAATATAAGGAATAAAATATGATAGATTTACATTGTCATTCCACAGCTTCAGACGGCAGTTATTCTCCTAAAGAGCTTGTTAAAATGGCAGAAAAGTTAAATATTACTCATTTTGCATTAACAGACCATGACACAACTGACGGAATAGAAGAATTTATAAATGTGGAAAGCAGTATTGAAAGAATAGCAGGTATAGAAATAAGTGTAGAAATCCCAAAAGGGGAGCTCCATATTGTAGGGCTTTTTATAGATATTTATAATAAAGATTTAATAGAGCTAACAGAAGAAGTAAAAGAATATAGGAAAGAAAGAAATAGCAAAATGATGTTATCACTTTCAAAGCTTGTGAAAAAAAATGTTAAAATAGAAGACTTAATAACTAATCTTAACGGGCAGTTAGGAAGACCTCATGTGGCAAAATATCTATTAAAAAATAATATAGTTTCATCTATTGAAGAAGCCTTTGAAAAATATTTAAAAAACGGTGCACCACTTGCTTTTAAAAAACAACAGGTAGCTTGTGAGCGTGCTATTAATGTAATAAAAAACGCTGGTGGGCTTTCCTTTGTGGCACACCCTTACACATTAAACTTAGAAGATGATAAGCTAGAAGAATTAATTATTTCTTATAAATCATTAGGTTTAGACGGTATAGAAGCATATTCAAGCCATAATCCAGTGGATAAGAAAAAATTTTATAAAGAGTTAGCTATTAAACATAATCTATTAATTTCAGGGGGCAGTGATTACCATGGAGCAAATGGCAGAGTAGGGCAGTTAGGTGCAAATACTGACCTGTATTCTGATAATGACATACTTTCCCCAATGTATGAAAGGCTAAAGTTAAGGTAATAAATGGAAGAAATAGTTACCCCTTATAGATATAATGAATTTAAACAATATTTACGTTTTGAACTAGGAATGAGTGAAAACTCTGTTATATCTTACCTTTCTGATTTAGAAACATTTAGCAAGGTATATAAAAAAGATATTAAAAATGTAGAGCCCTCAGATATTGTATCATTTATGTCATATATGCGTAAAAATAACCAGTCTATTGAAACAATTTTACGCAGGCTTTCAGGTATTTCCCAATATTTTGATTTTTTAATTATAGAAAAAGAAATAAAATCAAACCCTGTGGAATTTATTGCAAAACCAAGACAGTGGCATAAACTTCCTGATTTCCTAGATTTTTATGAAGTGGAAAAATTAATTACAGGTAAAGATTTATCCACACCATATAAAGAACGGGACCAGCTGATTATGGAAACCCTTTATGCAACAGGTATGCGTGTTAGTGAACTTATTTCTGTAAAATTAAAAGATATTGATTTTAAACGTGGTATAATAAAAGTAATAGGTAAAGGTTCTAAACAACGTATTGTTCCACTTTACCCAACTATACTTGAAAAACTTGAAAATTATTTACCCTTAAGGCAGGAATATTTTGTAAAAGAAAGTGATGAAGGTTATTTATTTTTAAACCAGCATGGAAAACAGCTTACTCGTCAATATATATGGAATATTGTAAAAGAAAAATGCAAAGAAAATAATATTACAAAAAACGTTTCTCCCCATACTCTACGCCATTCTTTTGCAACACATATGCTTTCAAATGGTGCAGATTTAAGAACGTTGCAGATATTTTTAGGCCACTCAAATATCTCCACAACAGAAATATATACTCATGTTACAGATGATGATAAACGTAAAACCATAATAAACTTTCATCCGAGATACCATAGAAAATGAATATAGTAATAACACATCTAAACCCAGATTTTGATGCCATAACCAGTGCATATGCTGCTTTAAAGCTCCATAATTGCGACCATATAGCTTTATGCACAAATATGGAAAATAATATTTATAAATATATTAAAGATAATGAATTAAATATAAATATAAAACATTATAATAACAAAATGATTGATGAAATAAAAAGTATTGATACATTAGTTATAACAGACTGCAGTAGGGTTAATAGAATAGGTAAATTTGAAGCATTTTTAGAAAAAGCTAAAAATATTATAATTTATGACCATCATGAAAAAATAAACTGTAATATAAATGCAGATAGTATATTTATAGAAGAAATAGGCTCTGCCACTTCTTTATTATGTGAGAAATTAAAAGAAAATAATATAGATATTGCACCATATGAAGCCACTTTTCTAGCTTTAGGAATATATGAAGATACAGGGCTTTTTACATTTAGCAAAACTTCCCAAAAAGACGCTTTAGCCCTTGCTTACCTGTTATCTAAAAATGCAGATACTACTTTGGCTAACGATTATGTTCAACGGGAATTAAGCCATATACAAGTTATGCTTTTAAATGAACTACTTTTAAATTTATCTATTATAACAATAGGTGGAATAGATGTGGCATACTCTTTTGCAACTATTGATGAATACGTTGGAGAAGCTGCCTATATAACCCATAAACTTATGAATATAGAAGGGCTTTCATCTTTATTTGTATTAATATCCACGGGGGGCAGGCTTTTATTAATTGGCAGAAGTAACGATGAACGAGTAAATGTTTTAAGTATAATATCACAGTTTGGTGGTGGCGGCCATAGTGTTGCAGGTAGTGCTGTTATAAAAGATAAAATGATTGCAGAAACTATGGAAATGCTAAAATATGTTATAAGGGAAACTATAAAACCTGTAAAAACAGTTAATGAAATTATGACAACCCATGTAAAAGCCGTAAATAGTGATGCCATATTAAAAGACGCTGCTTATTTAACAATGAAATATAACTTAAACCATATGCCTGTATTGGAAGATAATAAAACGGTAGGTATCATATCAAGAAAAGATCTTTTAAGGGGTGTTAAACACGGCCTTGAAAATGATAGTGTATATAATATTATGCAGACAGAGTTTGAAGTGGTTGCACCAGATACTCTTTTTTATGAAGCAGAAGCCATAATGGTATACCAAAACCAAAAAATATTACCTGTTGAAACAAGTAAAGGCATAGTGGGGGTAGTTACAAGAACGGACCTTTTAAGGCTTATGCACGAAGATATTATATACCAATCAAAATATGCAGATAGCAAAAGGAACCAGCTAGGTATATTAAGAAATAAAAATGTAGCTGATTTAATGAATAATAAGCTAGATAAAAATATTATAGCTATTTTAAAAGATATAGGCAGTTTTGCAGAAAAATTAAACGTGTATGCTTATGTTGTAGGTGGCTTTGTCCGTGATTTACTTATGGAAAAAAATAATTTTGATATAGATATTGTTATAGAGGGGGACGGTACAAAATTTGCCACAGCCTATGCAAAAAAACATAATGCAAAATTATTTATTCATCAGAAATTTAAAACGGCAGTGGTTACATTAGATAGTGGTTATAAAATAGATTTTGCAACAGCAAGAACAGAGTTTTATGTAACTCCAGCAGCAGCACCGGAAGTGGCAGAATCTTCTGTTAAAAGCGACTTATTTCGGAGAGATTTTACCATAAACGCTATGGCTATTCGCCTAGACGGTAAACAGTTTGGGCAGCTACTTGATTTTTTCATGGGTCAAAAAGATTTGCAGGATAAAAAAATAAGGGTATTACATTCTTTAAGTTTTGTAGATGACCCATCAAGAGCATTAAGGGCTGTTCGGTTTGCTGTTCGGTTTGGGTTTGAAATAGGAAGCCATACAGAACGGTTAATAAAACATGCAGAAAGCCTTGATTTATATAATAAAATTATAGGTTATAGGAAGTTTTTAGAGCTAAAATATATATTAGCAGAACATAACTATATAGACGCCATTAAAATTCTTAGTAAATATAATATTTTGCGAATTTATAGTAGTAAAATAAAATACGATAAGGAACTACAAGAACGGTTTAACAGGGCAGCCCATTTAATAAACTGGTATAAAATACAGTTTGAAGAAGATATAGAAGTATGGCGGGTTAGGTTTTATATTTTATTTTATGTAATTAAAGGGGATGAATTTATTTCTTTGATTGATAGTTTTGATTTGCCACAAAAACAAAGTATAAAAATAAAAAATGACCGTAAATATATAGAATATGCAGCTAATCTTTTTAAACGATATAAAGACCATAAACCGTCTTTTATATATGGAGTATGTAAGCCTTTATCAAAAGAAAGTTCTATAACTCTTGCTGCAATTATTGGAGAAAGTAAACAAGATATTGTAAAAGATTACTTAACCATATATAAGGATGAAAAAATATGTTTAAATGGTAACGATTTATTATCATTAGGGGTAAAAAAAGGCCCATTAATACAAGAAGCACTAAATATGCTTTTAAAATCCAAGTTAGATGGTATTATAACCACAAAAGAAGATGAAATAAATTTAATAAAACAAGAATATATTGAAAAAAATAAAATTTGATATATACATTTATTAGAAACTATATTATTTATAAATGTAGTTTTAAAAATACGGAGCATTATATTGAGTTTACAACAAGAAATAATTGTCCCTGCTGTTATTCAGCCTTATATTTTTGGCAGGCAGGATAGTAATATTAAAATTATTGAAAAAAATTTAGATGTAAAGTTATCAGCATTAGGGGATAATATAACCATAAGTAGCCCTAAAGAAGAAAATATTATAAAAGCAAAAACATTATTTGAAGAATTAATGAAAACTGCTTCAAAACGAGAAATATCTTCTGAAGATGTGGTATATGCTGTAAAAATGGTTAGTAAAGATAATAATGTGGATATAAGCGGTGTTTTAACAGAACATATTAAAGTAGGTGGTTGGGCAAAGGTTATTTCTGCAAAATCACAATCTCAAAAAGAGTATATAAAAGCTATTAGTTCAAGTGATATGATTTTTGGTATAGGCCCTGCGGGAACAGGTAAAACATATCTTGCAATGGCTATGGCTGTAAACCATTTTTTATCAAAAAAAGTAGCCCGTATTATTCTTGCAAGGCCTGCTGTGGAAGCCGGTGAGAAATTAGGGTTTTTACCAGGGGATATAGCTGATAAAATTAACCCATATTTAAGGCCGTTATATGATGCACTATATACTATGATGGATATAGATTATGTTACAAAACTTATAGAAAAAAATGTCATAGAAGTAGCACCACTTGCTTTTATGCGTGGTAGAACATTAAATGATTCTTTTGTTATATTAGATGAGGCACAAAACACCACAGAAGAACAAATGAAAATGTTTTTAACAAGGTTAGGGTTTAATTCAAAAGCAGTAATCACAGGGGATGTTACACAAATAGATTTACCAAGTGATAAACGTTCAGGGCTTGTTACAGCCATAAACGTGCTTTCAAATATACCGGAAATTAAGTTTATTAATTTTAGTGATAAAGATGTGGTAAGGCACCCACTTGTTTCAAAAATCGTAAGAGCATACGATAAAGCAATGTATAGGGATTAATTATGAGAATATTATATACTGATGAAGAAAATAGTAATTTAAGTTATGAATTTTTTAATAAAATAGCAGAAGCAGTATTTAGCCACTTAAACCTTGAAAATAACCAGTATGAAATATCGTTATTAATAACAAATGATAACACAATTCATCAATATAATAAGGAATATAGAGGTAAAGACAGGCCAACTGATGTATTATCATTTCCTATGGAAGAAGAAATTATGCTAGGGGATATTGTTATATCAATAGAAACGGCAAAACGTCAAGCAGAAGAGCGAGATATTATGCTTGATAGGGAGGCAGCATTCCTTTTTATCCACGGTTTACTTCATTTATTAGGCTATGACCATGAGATAGATAAACAAGCAGAAGAAGAAATGTTTGCATTACAAGAAGAAATATTGAAAAAACTTATTGACTACGGAACAGTTTCGTAGTTATTATATATAAAATAAGATATTTTTAGGTGTATTTTTTATATGGACTATGATAGTTGCAGTTTAAATTATATTTTTTATTCTTTTCTAATAATATTATTGTCAAATGTTTTCAAAAACAAAAAATTGAATATGGAGTTGTCTTGTGGAAATTAGTATTTTATGGGAAATAGTTATACTTTCTATATCTCTACTTTTATCTGCATATTTTTCTTCTATGGAAACGTCCTTTTCCCTGCTTAGTGAAGTAAAAATCAAGCAGTTGTTTACATATGAGAAACTAGATGAAAATATGGCAAAAACTCTACTTATTAGTAGACGTAATAGGATTTTAAATACAATATTATTAGGTAATACTTTATTTAATATAATATGTGTATTTATTATTATAGATATTGCAAATAAATATATAGCACAACACACAACATTATGTGCTGCTATAATTGTATTTTTTGTGGTGCTTTTATTTGGGGATACTGTTCCAAAAATATTAGCAAGGTATGAAGTTATTAATTTTAGCGAAACCCATTTAAAAATATTAAGTAAATTTTACTATTTATTTTCACCATTAATATTTATTTCAGATATTATTACATCTACCACATTAAAATTATTTGGTAAAAACTTGAAAAAAGACCCTACATTTTCAGAAGATGAGTTAGAATTTTTAATTAATGTAGGGGAAAAAGAAGGTAAATTACAGCATGATAAAGGGGAGATGATTAATAATATTTTTGATATTGCAGATATAACTGTTAAAGAGGTTATGGTTCCAAGGACAGATATAACAGCAGTAAAAGAATGCTCCACAACAGAAGAAATTAAATCAGTTATTAGAACAACAGAATATTCACGTATTCCAGTATATAGAAACTCGTTAGATAATATTATCGGTATATTATATGCAAAAGATTTAATCA
>CALADT010000029.1 GCA_937890655.1 uncultured Mucispirillum sp.
AAAAAGTATAACATGTGGTTCTGGTGCTAATGTTCTTGCTATGGATAACCGTTGTTGCTGACCACCTGAAAGCCCTAGTGCAGAAGTGGATAACCTATCATTTACTTCTTCCCACAGTGCAGATTTTTTCAAGGCTTCTTCCACCCTGTCATTAAGCTCTGTTTTATTTTTTATACCCTTTAGTTTTAAACCGTAGGCTACATTTTCATAAATACTCATGGGAAAAGGGGTAGGTTTTTGAAATACCATACCTATATCTGTTCTTAACTTTGTAATGTCAATATTTTTATCTAATATATTATTGCCATTATATATAATTTCCCCTGTATATCTATTGCCTTTATATAAATCATGTATCCTATTAAAACACCTAAGTAGCGTAGTTTTACCACAACCTGAAGGGCCAATAAGTGATGTTATTTGGTTTTTTGCAATACCTATATTAATATTTTTTAATGCTTCTTTTTTATCGTAATAAAAAGAAAGATTATTTACTTCTATAATATTTTCTTCTTGATTAGTGTTCATTATAATCACCTTTTTTCATAATCTTTTTTATAATTATATTCGCTAGTAATATAAATGTAGTAATAACAAATGCAGCTGCCCATGCCTGTTGCACCCATGTATCAAATGGAGAACCTGCATAGTTAAATATGCTAACAGTTAATGATGCCATAGGCTCGTTCATGTTATATGATAATGTATTTCTGTTGAATGATGTAAATAACAATGGTGCAGTTTCGCCTGCCACCCGTGCAGCAGCAAGGGATACACCTGTTAATATACCAGTTAATGCACTTTTTATTACAATATCTTTAATAACTTTATACATTGGAGTTCCAAGTGCTAGTGCTGCTTCCCTTAACTGCCACGGGATAAGTTTTAATGATTCTTCAGTTGTTCGCATAACAACAGGTATTAAAATTACAGCTAAAGCAATAGAACCTGCATAACCACTAAAATTACCATAAGGCTTTACAAATATGGAATATATAAATGTGCCTATAATAATTGTAGGTATGCTAATACTCACATCTGCTAAACTACTTAATATTTTTCCAAGTTTAGAGTCTTTTGCATATTCTGATAAATAAATTCCACCTAATATACCAATGGGAATACCTATAATACATGCAAAAAATGTTATAACAAGCTGGCCTATAAAAGCATGACGCAACCCGCCAGCATCTAACATAAATGATGGTGCTTCATCTTGTGTAAAAAGGTTTAAATTTAACCCTGTAATACCTGTGGATATTAGTTTATAAAGTATGGAAAAAAGTATTATAACACCTAAAATAGCAGATAGGGTAGCAAGTGCCATCATAAAGTAGCCTTTTATTTTTCTTAATAGTCTTATGTTCATATTATTTTGCCCTGTTTATATATAATTTTGCAGAAATTAGTATAATAAAGTTAATAACAAATAAAACTAACGCCATATAGTAAAGTGATGAAAGCTGTAAACTACCTGCTTCATTAAATTCGTTTACTAATACACTTGTTACTGTAATATATGGGTCAAAAATAGAAGTAAGTGATATATTCATACTACCTATAATATAGGCTATTGCCATTGTTTCCCCCACTGCTCTACCAAAGGCAATAATTATACCACCAAATATTGCTTTTTTAGAATAACCAATGGAAATATCCCTTATGGTTTCCCATTTTTCAGCTCCTATACCATAGCTTGATTCTTTTAATTCTTTAGGCACTCTTACTAATGCTTCCCTTGTAATACTTGCAATAAAAGGCACAATCATTATGCTTAAAACAATACCAGAAGTTAAAAGCCCAATACCACCTGCATAGTTTACTTGAAAAAAGCTACCTATTAATGGTATTTTAGTTAGGTATAATGATGACCATTTTTGTATAGTCTGTTCTATAAAAGGTGCAAACATAAAAAGCCCCCACATACCATATATAATACTAGGTATTGCTGCTAAAAGCTCAATGGAAGAACTTATAAACCCTTTTAAAAATTTTGGGCAAATCTCCACAATAAATACAGCCATACCAATACCTAATGGTGCAGCAATAAGGATTGCTATAATAGAAGTGAATATAGAACCCATTAAGGCTCTACCTGCTGCATATACTTCACTGCCATAATCCCACGTGGTAGAAAATATAAAATCAATTATTCCAAATTTTAAAAATGCAGGAAATGATTCTTTAAAAAGACTTATAATTATACCTAATATAATAATAAGTATTAATAGACTAGAGAAAAGCGATATATATTTTACAAATTTCTCTTTGAAAATATTAATAATAGGTTTTTTTGTCATAATGTCCCTTAGTTTATTTTAATAAGGCAATATATTACTAACTTTTAAAATAAAGTGTAGAAAAATGTAAAATAATTGTAAAATATTTAAGTGGGTAATTAAAAGTAAATGGAATGTATTAAATGTAGAAAATAATAGTGGTATATTATATATGGCAAAATATTTTAATCAAGATTTAAGTAAATGGAAAAAAGATAATCCTAATAATTTCTTGTATATTTTTGATGAATAGAGTAACCTATTTTAATCTATAATAAAAGCATAAAAGATGTTATAATTATTTCATATTCAGTGAGTAAAAGAAAATATTAAAATTAATAACATTTATAAAAAAAGGGAGCTGATATTTTAGCTCCCTTTTTAGTTTTCTATAATTTAAGCTGTTTTTGTTTCTTTTCTTGTTTTTATTGCATAAACAAGTGAGCTTGCAATACCAATAGAAGAATATGTGCCTATTATAATACCTGCTATCATAACTATTGCAAAGCCTTTTATTACTTCCCCACCAAATATGGCAAGGCTTATTACTGCAAGTAATGTGGAAGTAGATGTTAGTATTGTTCTTGATAATGTTTCATTAATACTAATATTCATACTTTCCATTAATGTTTTATGCTGGTCCATTCTTGCACGTTCTCTTATTCTGTCAAAAATAACTATCTTATCATTTAAAGAGTAACCAACAACTGTTAATAATGCTGCTAAAACAGTTAAATCAAATGTTACATTTAATGCAATAATAATACCTAATGTAACTATTATATCATGGATTAATGCTATAATAGAGCTTGTAGCACTCATTAATTCAAACCTTATGGCAACATATATTAATATACCTATTACAGCATATAATACTGCCATAAATGCTTGATGTTTTAAGTCTTTACCTACCTGTGGGCCAACCTGCTCTATACTATCAATAGTAACTTTACCACCTTCACTAAATTTGCTTTGTAGTGCCTGACTGATTGTATCCGATAATTTTTTTAAATCATCGTCCCCTACACCTTGCTCTACTTTTATTCTAAAGGCGTTATTCTCACCTATTGTCTGTATTCCTACACTACCTTTTATTAATTTGCTTAATGTATCACGCATATTATCCACATCTACTGGTTTTTCAAATGTTACTTGAATACTTGTGCCACCTGAAAAATCCACACCATAATTAAAGCCTTTGCCAAATACAAGCACTAAACCTGCAATACAAAGTAATATGGATACAGTAAAATATATTTTGGCTCTGCCAATAAAATCTATTTTTGTATTTGATTTAATTAATTCAAACATATTTACTGACCCCCTATATACTTAAACGTTTAACATTAAATTTAAGGAGTATTGTTGTAAAAATAGTCCTTGTAACAAATATTGCTGTAAACATAGAAGCAATAAGCCCTACACTTAATGTAATTGCAAAACCTTTAATTGGCCCTGTTCCAAATTGGAATAATACCACTGCTGCAATTAATGATGTTAAGTTGGAATCTATAATTGCTGATAAGGCTTTTGAATAACCTATTTCAATAGCATTGTAAGGAGTTCTATTTGTTCTTAATTCTTCCCTAATACGTTCAAATATTAAAACGTTTGCATCTACTGCCATTCCTAAAGTAAGCATAATACCTGCAATACCAGGAAGTGTTAATGTAGCATGAAGTTGTGCTAAAACAGCAAGTATTAATAATAAGTTTAATACAAGTGCTAAATTTGCCACCATACCACTACCACGATAGTATATACCTATAAAAAGAACAATTAATACAAAGCCTATTATACTTGCAGTAACACCACTTCTAATAGAGTCGTCCCCTAATGATGCACCTACTGTCCTGTTTTCTGCTATGGTAACAGGGGCAGGTAAACTACCAGCTTTTAAAACTATTGCTAAATTTGTTGCTTCTTTAAAAGAAAAAGAGCCGGAAATACTAGCATTACCACCAGAGATTACACTATTAATTCTTGGTGCTGAATAAATTGTTCCGTCTAATACAATAGCTAATTCTTTATAAAGGTTATTTCTAGTTATATCTTCAAATAGTTTTGCACCTGTTGGGTCAAACTTAATTGAAACTTCAGGCATATTGTTAGCAGGGTTTACTATAACTTCTGCATCCATTAAATAACTACCTGTTAAAACAGGTTCTTTTTTTACAACCATTTGAACGTTATTAGAAACTTCTTCCCCTGTAACAGGGTCCATAACTTTATATGGAAGAATAATATCATCAAAAGGCACACTTTTTAAACGTTGTGCCACTTCTTCCCCTTTTACGTTATTATCTACAATATGGAAAGTTAATACTGCTGTTTTACCTATTAAATTAAGGGCTTCTTCTGGGTCCTCAAGGCCTGGAAGTTGAATAACTATACGTTTTTCCCCCTGCCTTTGTATTAATGGTTCTGCTACACCAAATTGGTCTATCCTGTTTCTTAATACTTCCACAGATTGGTCAACTGCATCATTTCTCCATCTTGTTGCATATGTATTTTCAATAGAAAAAATTATTGTATTTGCGTTAGCATCAATACCTGTTTCTGTTAAATATGGATAGTTTTTCTTAACTATATCCAAAATTTGTTTTCTATTATTAGCTTCTGCAAAACCTATCGCAAGGTTAAAAGCGTTTTCTTTTCTAATATATGAATAAGGTATTTTATCACTTTCTAAATCTTTACGCAGTTGGCTTACGGCATTATCTATTTTGCCTTCTATTGCTTTATCAGTATCTACATCTAATACAATATGCATACCACCTTGTAAATCAAGCCCAAGGTTAATTT
This sequence comes from uncultured Mucispirillum sp., assembly GCA_937890655.1. GTDB lineage: Bacteria > Chrysiogenota > Deferribacteres > Deferribacterales > Mucispirillaceae > Mucispirillum. The sequence goes on from CALADT010000029.1 coordinate 5,085, forward strand.
TTTCTGATAAAGGAGTAATGGCAAAAATAGCCCAGCCAATAACAAGAATGATTAATACCCATCTTGAAATAAGGCCCATAGTTTATTTTTTCTCCTTTGGTTCTTCTGCTACTGGTGTTGAAACTGTGTTTAAAGTTTCTGGGTCAACTTTATCTGCAATATAACCTTTAACCATACGCACTTTTGTGTTACCTAAATCAACAACCATAATATTGCCATCAACAGAGTGGATAGTGCCTATCATACCTGCATTTGTTAAAATAGTATCCCCTGCTTTTAATGCTTCAATCATAGCTGCATGTTGTTTTTGTCTTTTTTGTTGTGGACGGATAAGTAAAAAGTAAAATATTAATACCATTAATATAATAGGAACAAAACTCATAAAACCGCCCATTGCTCCTGCTTGTGCTGTTGCTCCTGCTTCTTGTGCATATGCTGCATTTGTAAAAAACATTGTAATACCTCCAAGTATTATTAAATTTTATTATTTCCTTCTTTTAATCTATAAAGCATTTCTTCTTGAAATGATTTAAATCTACCTTCTTTTATAGCATGTCTGCTATTTTTTACAATAGAAAGATAAAAAGATATATTATGTATGCTATTTAACCTTAATGCAAGTATCTCCCCTGCTTTATATAAATGGCGAAGATAACCTCTTGAAAAATTTTGGCATGTATAACAGTTACAATTTTCATCCACTTTATCATCACTATATGCTAAATCAGCCCTTTTTATGGAAAACTTTCCGTTACTTGTAAAAAGTGTTCCATTTCTTGCATTTCTTGTAGGCATAACACAATCAAACATATCTACACCATAACCAATACATGTTAATATATCTTCCGGTGTGCCTACCCCCATTAAATAACGTGGTTTATCTTTTGGTAAAAATTCAGTAGTGTAGCCACAAACTTCATACATTTGTGATATTTCTTCCCCTACACTTAAACCACCTATGGAATAGCCGTCAAACCCTATATCTGTTAGCTGTGTTGCCGACCTTTTCCTTAAATCTTCATATACTCCACCCTGCACTATACCAAATAATGCTTGGTCATCTCTTTTTTTAGCTTTTTTACCGCGTTCTGCCCACCTTGCTGTTCTATCCACAGAGTTTAAAACGTATTCATAACTTGATGGGTATGGAATACATTCATCAAAAGACATTATTATATCACTACCGATAGCTTCCTGTATTTCAATGGATTTTTCCGGATTTAAATAAAGTTTTGAACCATCAAGGTGTGATTTAAAACTAACTCCGTCCTCTGTAATATTATTAAGTTCAGCAAGAGAAAACACTTGGAATCCGCCACTATCTGTTAAGGTTGGTTTATGCCATGAATTAAAAGCAGCAAGCCCACCAAAATGTTTTAACACTTCTGTTCCAGGGCGAAGATATAAATGATATGTGTTACCTAATATTATTTGTGCCCCTGCATTATTTAAATCTTCAGGGGATAAAGCCTTAACGGAACCAACTGTTCCCACAGGCATAAAAATAGGTGTTTCTATTTCCCCATGTGGGGTAATTATTCTACCTGCCCTTGCATTAGTATTATTATCTATATTCTCCAAACTAAATGAAAACATTATTTATATTATACTCCATTATAACCATAATATAACCATGAATTTATATTTATAATGAATTTTTAAGAAAATATAAAGAGAAAATAACAGATTTTGCAATTTTTTTTAACTTTATTGCTCTAAACCTAAATTTTTTCTATTAACATCTATAATCCAGCTTTCAGGATTATTAAAAGAAAACTCTTTTGTAAACATTTCAATAAACTTATCATAGCCATGTTTTATTTTATATCGGACTTCTTCTCTATATAAAGGTAACACTAAATATAAAGATATTGGTTTATCTGCTTTTGTTTTAATAATAGAAATATCATCACCTAATGAAACAAGCATAGCAGAGTTTAGTTTTGTATTACTTGCAAATGATGAATATTCCATAGTATATCCTGGTGCTACCCATGTGAAAAACTCATAATGGTATCTTGCAATCATACGCATAAGTTGCATAGGCCAGTATGATTCGTGCTTTGGAAAAGTGCTTACCATATTTTTTATATCCCACGTATCTGGTAACATCATAAAAAGTTCTGCCCTTTTAAACTCAGGAAATTCTGATTCCACCCCTTCAGGAAGTATCATATCCACATTACTCATACCTTGAGTATATAAAACATAGTAAGGTTCATCATCAATAGGATACATAATATTTAAATCTATTTGATATTTTACTCCACTAGGGTCAATATGTAACCCTGTATTTCTTGATGGGAAAATATAGTTCATATGGTCATCAATATCTTGGCCATAAATACAATTTACAGGCTTAATAGTTTTATTTGTTTTGCCCCTGTGTTCTTTATTATCTTTACTATTTTGATGATTGTTTTTTACAGGACGTTTATATTTACCAAATACCATACTGCCTCAATTTATCCATTACCTGCTTTTGCAGGTAATGGAATATTAATTTTTATAAAAATGCTGTTGCTACTAAGCCTGTAACAGTCATTACAAGTGCATATGGGAATGCAAGTTTCATCATTTCAAAATAAGAAAGTTTAATAAGTGGTGCAAGAGATGATGTTAGTAAGAATAAAAATGCAGCCTGTCCGTTAGGTGTTGCAACTGACGGAATATTTGTTCCCATGTTAATAGATACAGCTATGTTATAATACTGCTGACGTGTAGCCTCATCTAATGATGCAACAGCCTGTGCAATTTGTTCTGTTGTTTTAGCATCTGTGCCTAAGAAATGTGCTTTTACTTCGCTCATGTAAACTGTGGCTACAAACACGTTATCACTAATTGCTGATAATATACCATTTGCACCAAAAAATGCCACAAGCTGTTTATTACCTTCCATATTTAAAACTACATCAATAATTGGCTTAAATAATTTTAAATCTTGAATAACACCTACTATGGCAAAAAATACCACAAGTAAAGCTGTAAAAGGAAGTGCCTCTGTGAAAGCATGGCCAAAATGGTGTTCATCTGTTACACCGTTAAATGCTGTAAGTAATATAATAACCATTAAGCCTATAAAACCAACTTCTGCAATATGTAAAGCTAATGCCACAATTAAAATAATACCTACTAACGCTTGTATAACATATTTTGTTCTATCATTTTTAGTTAATTTTTCATTACTTGCTTTTACATCTGCTTCTAATATAGCACGAACGTTATCAGGAAGTTTATATCCATAACCAAATATGTGAGTGATTTCCACAAGTATAACAGTAGCTAAACCTGATAAAAATACAGGTATAGATACAGTAGAACAGTATTGAAAAAATTCTATAAAGTCCCACCCTGCAGCAGAAGCAATAATTAAGTTTTGTGGCTCCCCTACTTGAGTCATAGCACCACCTAATGCAGTCCCCACTGCACCGTGCATCATAAGGTTTCTTAAAAAGCCCCTAAACTCACTTAATTCTTCTTTATGTTCATCTGCTATTTTGCTATCGTCTGATAAATCATGGGATTCTTGAGAAGAATACCTATGGTAAATAGCATAAAAACCATAAGCAACTGCAATAATAACTGCTGTTACTGTTAAAGCATCTAAAAATGCTGATAAAAACGCACCTAAAAATGAAAAAATTAAAGAAAGTGCCATTTTTGATTTTACTTTTATTAAAAGCCTAGAAAATACAAATAAAAGAAAATCTTTCATAAAATATATACCAGCAACCATAAATATTAATAATAATAATACTGTTAAGTTAGCTTCTACTTCATGTAAAAGTGTTTTTGGGGAAGTCATACCTAAAAGTAGTGCCTCTATGGCAAGTAAACCACCTGATGGTAATGGGTAACATTTTAATGCTAAAGCAAGTGTAAAAATAAACTCACCAATTAACACCCACCCTGCTAACACTTCACTTACAAATAAGAAAAGTATAGGGTTGATTATTAAAAAAGATAATATAGATAACTTATACCATTTTGGCGTATTACCTAAAAAGTTTTGTGCAAGAGTAGCTGTGTAGCTCCTTTCTTCCATTTTTTCCTCCTAGAAAATTATATATTAAAAACTGTTTTTTCTTTTTGCTTTTGTCTTAATACTTTTGTTTCAATATTAAAAGTATTTAAATAAGCATCAGCGTATTTTTCTAGTAACTCATAGCTGTTATTATTTTCAGACACATGGCCTAAAAAACAGTTTTTTAATTTATTTTTACTTAATTCCCCTGCAAATTGGAAAGCGTCTTTATTGGAAAGATGCCCATATTTTGAACGTATTCTCTGTTTTAAATATTCAGGGTATTTTTTATTTTCTTTTAAAAGCTCATCTTCATAATTTGATTCTAGTAGCAATACAGTTGAATCCTCCACTGTTTTATATAGATCATCTGTTACAATACCTAAATCCGTAGCAAAGGATACAACAGTATTACCAAAATCAAACTTATAACCAAAAGGCTCTGCTGCATCATGGAATATTTTAAAAGGTGTAACAGTAAAGTCCCCCATATCATAAATACAGCTGTCATTTATAGTATATATACTTTCACAAGGCACACCCTTATGCTCTAAATAGGAAGCTGTGCCGTATGATGAATATATTTTAGGAGAAAAACTTTTTATTAAAGGCATAATCCCAGATATATGGTCGTTATGCTCGTGTGTTACAAAAAGACTAACTTTCTCAGCTGTTTTTATATTATCAAGTGATTTCTTAATGGCTGTTAATGTTGCACCTGCATCTATAAAAATATAATGTCCGTTATTATTAATCATATAGCAGTTACCAGAACTGCCTGATGCTATTACATGTAAATTCATCTGCATATATTATTGTAACTTTACTTAAAACACAAGAAAATTCGTCATTTAATTTAATTATTTTTAATTTATCTTAATTATTAGTATAAATTCTACAAAATTATGCTTATGCGTTATATATTTTAATATATAGTTATTTATGTAATATTATATATTGATTTTTTATTTATTATATATTATAAGATATAACGAAACAAAATAAAGAGGTGCATAATGCAAAAGGTATTTTTTTCTATGAAATCCTATGCTGTTTTATTATTTTTATTTGCTGTAACAATAACAGGTTGTAGCGAACAAGATATAAATAACCAGCAGGATATGGGTATTAATGTTAGCAATTTTACACCTATTGATGTAACACCTACTGCAAAACATGAAAGCATAGCTATTCAGTATAATAAGGTTGCAGGTATTGGTGGTGCAGGAAATGACAAATGTTTTCCTACATACGATGTAAAAATAAGCACAGAAAATAATGTGGAAAAAGCAGAATATTTAGGAAATATTCCATCTTCTAAAAGTCTGCTTATTAGGTTTTATATTAATAAAACTAAAACAAATATAGAAAACGCGAATGTATTAGAGTATAAAAAATTACAAGATAACCAACTTTATTATATATTTATAAGGTCTAATTATACAAATTGTGGTTTTGGCACATCAAACTGGGTATCAGTTAGTGCTACACCTATTACACTTTCTACAAAAGCAGAAAATGTAAAAATTATTCAGGGGGATAAACATTTAACTATTACTTGGGACAAAAAAAAACAGGTGGCTTCTTTCTGCTCAGCTTGGTATTTTTTATAATATTGCAGATAATAACCAGCTACGCTTAACATATGCAAGACGCAACTAGTTTCCTACAATGAATGACAGGTATTCAACATCCTTTTCAGAAATTCTACCTAACCCTAACTTAAAACCAGAAGTAGCAAACCATGTGGAATTAGGCTATAAAGGATTATTTTTTAATATGCTTTATGTTTATACAGATTTATATTATAGCTATGTTTCCAACAAAATGGGTATAATTAATGTTCCTGACCCATTTTCTCCATATCATAGTGTAGAATTTATTACAAATTTAGATAAAGAATCATTATACGGCATTGAACTTGCTTTAACTTTTTTCCTTGGGAATATACAAAGTTAGGGTTTAATTTAGCAGTAAATAAATATTTTATTCATGAAACTGTTTCTTCTTATAACGAATTAACATATTTACCAGAACTACTTTTAAACTCATATATAAAAATTACACCATGCCCATACATATCTATTACTCCTGTTGTGGAATACGTTAGTAAAAGATATATTGATTTAAGTTGAATAAACTATTTAGAACCATATTTTCTATTTAATCCATATGTGCAGTTTAATATAAACGATAATATGAAAATAGAATTTACTGCTTTAAATATTCTTGTTGAAAATTATTCTATGCATTATGGTTTTCCTGCTTCAAGGCGAAGTTATAGTTTAATGTAATGATTGAAAAAATGTACCAATTTATGAATACCATAAATATACCATTTATTGCTATTAATGGTGTTACTATTAATGATGATATTGAAGTTTATAATAAACTAAGGTAACTTTTTAACAATAAAAAACGAAGTGATGAAATAAACAAATATATTTAAAAAAGTATAGCTAATACAAATAATATTACAAGTAAAGTAAAAACAAAAAAGAAAGTTTTTTTAGCTTTAGGGGATAACGGCTTAAAAACAAAATGTGTGGATTCTATTTTAATAGCAGGGGCAGAGTATGTGCATAAATGCAGTAAGCAGAAATGTATATTAAAAATAATTATAAAGATATAGAAAATAAAATTGTAAACTATATTATATACCACCACGTGCAAAGAAATTAGGCATAGAAGGTTCTGGATATTTATTAATAAAAATAGATAATACAGGTAAAATAGTTTCTGTTAAAGCCTTTGATTTTCCTAACAGATTATTAAGTGATGCTGCTTTAAAAGCTGCTAAAAAAACAGGAGAACTTGCAGGGCATCAAATTGCTGGTAATGTGGAACTAAAAATTCCTATTTCTTTTTATTTAAGATAATTTTTATTACTATAATTTATTTTATAACTTATTTAATATCCTATTATTATTAAAAAACAAATTATCTTATCTTCTATTTTTATAATTCATGAAATAACTTAAACTTCTAGCAAATAATTTTATTATTGTCTTATTTTTAAAAGGATTGGTGTAAAAATAGGTTTGAATAAAAAAATGTAAAATAATCTAATAAAAAGTAGTTTCCATATATAACTTATTTATCTTTTTACCTATATTAATATGGCAATATTTTTACAAATAAGTTTTAATGATTATTTATAAACTATAATCAACTATTTTTATTACATAATAATTTAATGATTTATTATGATATTTTAATAATACTATATTATTAATAATTTTATCTACGGAATTTATCTAAAGTCATAAGGATTTGTGCCAGTGCTTTATATAAATTTTCAGGGATTTCTTCATCTACTTCAACAGAGTTATAAAGTGTTCTTGCAAGTGGTGGGTCCTCCACTATTTTTACTCCACTAGCTTTTGCTATTTCTTTTATTTTTAGTGCCATTAATCTTTGCCCTTTTGCTACAACTTTTGGGGCAGAATCCACTTGTATATCATACCTTATAGCAACAGCATAATGGGTAGGGTTTGTTATTACTACATCAGATTTTGGCACTTCTTCCATCATTCTTTGCCTTGCTGCATCTCTTTGGGCTTGCCTAATTCTGTTTTTTACAATAGGGTCCCCTTCCATTTGCTTATATTCTTCTTTTAGCTCCTGTTTTGTCATTTTTAAATCTTCATTATGCTGCCATTTTTGATAAGCATAGTCTGCAAAACCTATTACTAAAACTAATACTGCTATACGAATGGATACATCAAAAACTAAATGCCCTAAATATACCATTTGGTCCCTGTAATCTGCATCTGTCATTCTTACAATAGTATCAAGCTCATCTGCCACTAAAAACCATGCGTATATTCCTAAAACAAATATTTTTATTAAGGATTTTATAAGCTCCACCACTTTACGTTTATTGAAAAATGTTTTCATAAAGTTAGCAAAAAAGTTTAACTTATTAAATTTTGGCTCTATTGCTTTTGTGGAAATATGGAACCCTACTTGATATATATTAACTGCCATAGCAATAACAAATAAAAATGCAAATATAGGAAGTGTTACTTTTGCCAAAAACTCAATCATAAACATAAAAATATCTGCTGCTGAATCTTGAGTTATGGTGTAGTTATTAAATTTAAAAAATTCTTCTACTAAATTTTCAAAATTATCAAGCATATATGGAACATAGGCATACATTGCACCTACTGCTGCAACCAGTAATACTCCTGAGGATAAGTCCATACTTTTTGCAACATTACCCTCTTTTCTGGCATCTTCTTTTTTCTTGGATGTGGCTTCTTCGCTCTTTTCTGCGCCGTCTTTGTTTTCTGCCATAGCATTAATAAGGTTTTACCCTTATCCTCCTTTATCCTATTATTCCATTTATTTCAAAAAACTTTTTAATCTGTCTAAAATATTCAAATACTACTTTTTCGTATGTAATGTAAAATAACTGTAATGATGCTATTAATACTAATGCACCGATTGTTATTTTTACAGGAAAACCTATTACCATAATATTCATTTGTGGAACAAGCCTTGCCATAATACCCATAATAACGTTAGTCATCATAAGTGATATAAACACTGGGGCTGTTATTTGTATTGCTACTATAAATATTTTAATAAATGTAGTTAATATATACATAAACCCATCTTGCTTAAATACAAAATCACCCACCGGCATATAATCAAATGATTGTGCTACTGCCTGTATAAATATATGATGCCCATAGATTGCTAAAAATATAATAGTGCCTAATATATTATAAACTTGCCCTGAAAATGATACATTTGAATTTGTGGCAGGGTCAATAACACTTACCATACTAAAGCCCATTTGGTAGTCCACAAGGTAACCACCTAACTGTAATCCGGAAAATAAAAGGCTTGTCATACCACCTATACATACACCAATTAATATTTCTTTTGTAACGCTTACTACAAGCCACAAAAGGTTAGGGTCAGTTATTGTTACAGGTTGCACAACAGGGAGTAGTAAAAGGGATATTATAAGAGTTAATATCATTCTTACTTGATTATTAAGTGATGAACTACTAAACACAGGGGCAGTAAAAAATATACCACCCATACGCATAATAATTAAAAAATATGTCAATAACCTTGAAGGCTCAAAAAGGTTTTCAAAGCCCATAACTTCATTACCTATTGATTATTATATTTTACCATATACTCTTTTAAACCTTCGTATATACCCCTTGCAACCTGTTTCCTGTATGATGATTGTTTTAATTTTGCTCCATCATCTGCATTAGTAACAAAACCTGTTTCTATGAGTATAGCAGGCATTGTTGCACCTACAAGAACATAAAACGGCGCTTGTTTTACACCTAGATTCTGTTTCTTTGTAGCGTTAACACGTTTTACAAGTTTATTTTGAACAGAACCTGCAAGTAATACGGATTCTTCTAGTTTAGAGTATTTTAATATATCTTTTAATATTCCTTGTAAATCAGATATAGATTTTGTAGTGGCCTGATTTTCTAAAGCTGCCACTTCAAGTGCTGCTCTATCATTTGTAACGTTAAATACATATGTTTCAAGCCCTGATGCTGCCTTATTTTTTGCAGCATTAGCATGTATTGATACAAATAAATCTGCTTTTAATTTATTAGCAATAGCTGTTCTTTCTTCAAGTGGTATAAAAATATCTTTATCCCTTGTTAAATATACTTTTAATTCAGGGTCTTGTTTTAAGTAATTATATAAATGTTTACTTATTTCCAAAACAATATCTTTTTCTCTAACACCGTTAGATATTGCTCCTGGGTCTTTACCACCATGCCCTGGATCTATAACAATAGTTCTTATTTTTAAACCTAAAGCTGCACCTAAAGTTATGGCGTTTGGTAAATCATTTGGCCCTTTTATTTTCATATCTTTTTGGTTTTGGGCTGTTTTTACAGGCTCAGATTTATTTTCCTGTTTTACTTCCTTTTTAGGCTCTTCTTTTTTTACATTTTCTTGCTGTTTTACATTATTTTGAGCAATAATAGTAGGCTGCCTTTTTGCTTCTTCTTTTCGTTCTGTTGAAAATACATCAATAACTATTCTACTAGGGTTACTCATTTGAAAAACTGTAAAATCTTTCACATTTTCAGAATCAAGCACAACTCTAGTGCGTTTTTCATGTGGGTGATAACCTAAACGAACAGCACTTAAAAGCCCGTCTTTTATGGATAGATTTCTTGTAACGTTACCTGATAATACAGAGTTATTAATATCAATAGTTAAACGTGGTGGTTTTGAAATAGACGCATCAGCTTTTAACCAATGGCTTGAATATTCTGCATTATTTGATAAATCCACAACTATTCTTGTATATTCTTTATCAGAAAAATAACGAACACCATGCACGTTTACTGTTTTTCCTGAGGCTGTTGCTCCTGAAGTTTTACCAGCAGAAATAGATACCACATCTTTATCATCTTTTTCTGCTAAATTTTGTATAGGTTCTTTTACCGGCTGTTTATTAGGCACATTATTAGCAGTCTGCACCGGTTTTGTTATGGTTGAACGGTTATTTGTATTAAGTGAAGCAAGTTTTCTTTCTGCCTCTTTTGATTCTGCTGTTTGTGGGTGTTTTTGTATTAATTTGTTAAGTGTAAATTTTGCCGATGTTGTATCTTTTTTCTGTAAAAATACATCAGCACTTTCAATGTATGCTGTTCTAGCTGTTGCAGAAGTAAAAGCACTTTGCACCATTCTGTAATAGTTTAAGGATTTATCTAAATCTATTTGCATTCTAAAACGTTCATAAGAACGTCTATAAGCTCTTGCAGCACCAAGTAAAGCATCATCTGCATATTTACCTGATGGGTTATTAGCATATATATTATAAAATTTATCACCTATGGCTGTATATGATTTTCTACCTATTTGAGAAGTTTGGTCAAGAAGTGCTAAATCTTTATACATATCATCTATAACAGAAGCATGCCCCCCTGTTACTAATATAGCTAAAGTAAACACTGCAAAAAATATGGATTTTAGAAAATTATGCTTAAACATTTATACCTAACTTTTTTTATTTTTTTATGACACAATAGCAACTTTATTGCAAAAATTCAATAAATAATATTAGTTTATACAAAAATAATTTATTATGCCATATAATATTTTTCTTTTTTTTATATTATTTTGCATTTTCTATATTTTTATAGTGTAATAATTATACTTTTTTATAAAACAAGTAAATAGATAAGTAGTTATAAATAAGCATAGTATATAATATATTTTGCCTAATTAATTATTTTACAAATTTTTTTAATATAAAGTTATAATAAATAATAACTTTTATATTTCTAACCCTATATTATTTTATTAAAATAGCCACTTATTTATATAAATTTTTAGTAATTTTATAATAAGCATAGCATATTATATCCTTTTACTTAATTTATAGTTTTATAAACCTTTTAATATAAAGATATAATAACTTATTTTATTTTGCTTTTTACACAGTCTTCCACTGTTCCTGCAAAAACAATATTTCCGCCACCTACACCACCTTCTGGGCCTAAATCAATTAAATAATCAGCACATTTTATAACATCTAAATTATGTTCAATAATAACTACCGTATTACCACCATCTCTTAAACGTAGGAATATTTTTATTAACTTGTTAATATCATCAAAATGCAGACCTGTTGTTGGTTCATCAAAAAGGTAAAGTGTTTTACCTGTGGAACGTTTCATTAATTCTTTTGCAAGTTTTACCCTTTGGGCTTCCCCACCCGATAATGTTGTCGCCGGTTGTCCTAACTTAATATAACCTAAGCCCACATCACGAAGAACATCAAGTTTTGATTTTAATTTTGGTATATTATCAAAAAACTCAGCAGCTTGGTTTACTGTCATCTCTAAACATTCTGCTATGTTTTTACCTTTATATGTAATATCTAGTGTATCTCTATTATATCTTGAACCGTTACAAGCATCACATTTTACATACATATCCGGTAAAAAGTGCATTTCTATTTCAATAAACCCTTCACCTTGACAGTTTTCGCATCTGCCACCTTTTTTATTAAAACTAAAACGGCCTGCGTTATAAGCCCTGCGTTTTGCTTCCACCGTCATGGCAAAAAGCTCTCGTATATCTTTAAAAATATCAGTATATGTTACAGGGTTACTTCTAGGTGTTCTACCTATTGGAGATTGGTCAATATCAATAACTTTATCTATCTGCTCCACACCTGTTATGGCTTTATGTTCCCCTGAAGTGTAGTTAGAACCATGTAACTGACGCATAAGTTCCGGATATAATATATCAAGTATTAATGTGGATTTACCAGAACCACTAACACCTGTAACACAAGTCATAAGCCCTAATGGTATATCTACACTTATATTTTTTAAATTATGTTCTTTAGCACCTTTTATGGATATTACACGTTTTTTATCAAACTTTGCTCTTTCTTTTGGCACTTCTATGGCTAACCTACCAGATAAATAGCCACCTGTTAATGATTTTACAGAATTAAGAAGTTCTTTTGGGCTACCTTGAAAAACAACTTCTCCACCTTTTCTACCGGCACCCACACCCATATCAATAATTTGGTCGCACTGCATAATGGTATCTTCATCATGTTCCACAACTATTACACTGTTACCTATATCTCTTAAATTTTTAAGAGTAGCTATAAGCATATCGTTATCCCTTTGATGAAGCCCAATGGAAGGTTCATCTAAAACGTATAATACACCTGTTAAGCCGGAACCGATTTGTGTAGCAAGCCGTATCCGTTGTGCTTCCCCACCAGATAATGTTGATGCTTTTCTATCCATCGTAATATAGTCAATACCTACATCGTTTAAAAAATGAAGACGTCTTAATATTTCTTTTATAATTTTTTCTGCCACTTCCTGCTTAAAGCCTGTAAACTCCAGTTTAGTAAAAAAATCAATAGCTTCAGTTATATTAAATTTTGAAACTTCTGCAATGTTTAGGCCGTTTATTTTAACAGATAAACTTTCGCTTTTTAGCCTTGTGCCGTTACAGTTACTGCATGGACGGTATGTCATATATTGTTTTGCCGTTTCCATTTCACTTATAATACCTGAAGATAACATTTGCTGTAATTCGCCTATAACACCATGAAATTGTTTTTCATAAAAAACTTTCTTTTCACCTTTAAATGTAAAAAGCTCTAATGGTTCTTCCACACCGTAGAGTATAATATCTTTATCTTTTTGTGATAAGTTTTTCCACGGCTTATTTAAATCTAGGTTATATTTTGCAGAAAGTGCGTTTAATATATTATAAAAATGGAAGTTATCATACTGCTCCCATACTTTTACAGCACCCTCTCTTATGCTTTTTGACATATCAGGAATTACTACCTTTTCATCAAAAACAGCTCTCTCCCCTATACCTTCACATACAGGGCAAGCACCAAAAGGGTTATTAAAAGAAAATATACGTGGTTCAACTTCTGCAATACTTATACCACAGTCAATACAAGCAAACTTTTCACTGTATAATGTTTTTTCTCCATTACATACTATTTCCACTAACCCTTCTGCATGTTTTAGTGCTATTTCTATGGAATCTGTTAATCTTCTTACTACATCATCTTTTAAAATAACCCTATCTACTGAAATGGAAATATCGTGTTTTATGTTTTTATCAAGTTCTATATCTTCTTCTAGTCTTTTGCTTTCTCCATCCACATAAGCACGAACAAAACCCTCTTTTAGCATATCTTTAAAATATTTTTTAAATTCACCTTTTTTGCCTCTTACCACAGGGGCAAGGATTTCTATTTTTGAACCCTCTTGGTTATTTAATACACTATCTACTATTTTCTGCACAGTAAAAGATTGTATTTGCTGGTTACACTCAGGGCAAAAAACGTCCCCAACTCGTGCAAATAAAAGCCTCATATAGTCATATATTTCTGTAATTGTGCCAACTGTTGAACGTGGGTTTTTACTAATTGATTTTTGTTCTATACTAATTGCAGGAGATAAGTATTCTATGGTATCCACATCTGGTTTTTCCATAAGCTCTAAAAACTGCCTTGCATAAGAAGAAAGTGATTCCACATATCTTCTTTGGCCTTCTGCATATAATGTATCAAAAGCTAGTGTAGATTTACCAGAACCACTAACACCTGTTATTACTACTAATGAGTTTTTTGGAATATCTAAATCCACATTTTTAAGATTATGCTGTCTTGCACCACGAATTATTATATTATTTTTCATATATATATTAGCTAAAAAGCTGTTTCTCCTTATTAAAAATATATTATTGGTCTAATGCGTTTATATTCTGTAAACTAATCCATGCTACTTCGCTATATTTTTCATCATAATAAAAAACCATATTTTCCATAGGTTCTTTAACTACTGCTCCAACGTTGTAAAACATAACAGTAATACCCTCAAAAACTTTGTTTTTTACTTTCATACGTGGGTTTTTTGCTTTGTTTTCTTCAATAAGTTTTGCTTCCCTGTTATCTAAATCCATTAATAAGTCATTAAGTGATGATTTCACTTCCTGCATTTTAATAATTTTAGGGTGATTAGCTATTTTTGGACGCTTTAAATTAAACCTTGAAAGTGCAGTATCTACCCTTTCTATTGTTTCTTGAATACGCACTTTTTCACGGCGTAGTCTTTCAAGCTCAAATTCTATATAATATTTCATTCCAAGTATAACGTTAAATTTTGAGTTACCGTTTGTGCCAAGCTGTTTAACAGAAATATCTTGAAATGCACGCATAAGCCCACCAGCCACAATACCATCACCATTTGTAGCATCTATTTTTGTGCCTGCAAATAGTTCGCAGTTAAAAGCATATTTTCTTATTTCAATACTATCCCTTGCATACACTTTTGCTTTTTCTGCATAACCTAGTATGGCAGAACCACCTGCTCTAATTAAACCAGAACCTGTGCATTTAATACCTGTTCTTAATATAACATTACCTTTTGCTATAATTTCACAGTCTTGAACAATACCGTCTATTAATATATGCCTATCTGCTTCTATGGTAAACCCTGAAAGCACATCACCTTTTACATGGACAGAACCATTAAAACGGATATTACCTGTGGAGTAATCCACATTGCCTTTTACCATATAAACAGGGTAAACACCTAACCTTTTATTACCAAAATCCACATATCCGTCAGTAGTAGCAGTAAATATAGTGCCAGCTTCGTTAACTGTGGCACCATCTCCTGGTAAAATCACAACATCTTTTGCAGGTATAGGAGTAACCTCCTCACCTTTAATATTTCTACCCCTAGAACCTTGAATAGCTGGTTTTTTTGTAATTAATATATCACCTTTTTCAACCATTACTATATTATCTAGATTTTTAAAATCCACTTTACCGTCTTTGATTTTTGGTTTTTTATCTGCTACACCAAAATGGATAGTGATTTCTGCATCTTTACCAACAGTTGGCCTAATACCTTCACAAATAACTTCGTTTTCAATAACTTCGCCGTCTGCAAATTTATGAAATAAATCGCTTATTTGCTGTTTATCAAAATTTTCAACACCTTCACCCTCAATATAGCTTATAATTTCTTCAAGGGTATGAGTGCTACCTTCATTTAAAGCAGGATACATAAATAAAAATCCAGTG
>CALADT010000030.1 GCA_937890655.1 uncultured Mucispirillum sp.
TAAAATGTAACATATGTATTGTCAGTTAAGAAAATAAACATTTATGAATAAAATATTATTATTGCATAATAGAGCTAACTTGTATATGATACAAGATTAGCGGGGTAAAATATGACAATCAATGAACTGTTAGAAAAATTTAGAAATAGTGCTGGAGAAAATAAAAGTAAACAGGGGACTATATTTGAGAAATTTGTAAAACAATATTTAACTCAATCAAAGGATTACCAAAACTTTTATGAAAAAATATGGTTATGGAATGATTTTCCATATAAAGATGGCCACGATACAGGTATTGATTTAGTAGCAAAACACAGAAATGAAGATAAATATACAGCTATACAGTGTAAATTTTATGATAATAATGCAACAATATATAAAAAAGATATAGATTCCTTTTTAAGTTGTAGTAATAAAGTGTATGAAAAAATCGGGGGGGGGGAATTACGCTTTAGCCAATGTATAATTGTTACCACAGCAAGCAAGTGGGGTGATAATGTTCTTTCAACCATAGATAAATATGCAATTCCAACAAAACGCATAGATTTTTATGATTTTATAAATGATAATGATATAGACTGGTCATCATTTATAGATGAAAATAATTTCCAAATTAAACACCAAGCAAAACAGTTAAGACCACATCAAAAAGAAGCCATTGATAATATAATAGATAAGTTTAAAACATCAGATAGGGGCAAGTTAATTATGGCTTGTGGCACAGGTAAAACTTTTACAAGTTTAAAATTAGCAGAAACATATGGTGCAGGAAAAATTATATTATTTTTAGCACCGTCAATTTCCTTAATCTCTCAGACTATAAAAGAATGGCTAACAGAAACATCTATAAATATAGGTTGTATTCCAGTATGTTCTGATACAAGTGTAGGAAAAAAAGAAGAAGACAGTTTAAGTAGTGCACTTAGTGAATTTCAATATACAGCATCAACTAATGAAAATGATTTTATAGAACGATACAATAGTATCCCTAATACAGCTATGAAAGTGGTATTTTCCACATATCAGTCAATCAATGTAATTCATAACGCACAAGCAAAATGTGGGTTTGTATTTGATTTAATAATTTGTGATGAGGCACACAGAACTACAGGGGCTAAATTATCAAATCAAGATGATTCTAATTTTATTAAAATACACGATAATGATTATATAAAAGGTAATAAAAGGCTATATATGACGGCAACACCTAGAGTATATGGAGAAAGTGTTAAAAAGAAAGCTGAAGAAACTAATGCTATATTATGTTCTATGGATGATGAAACAATATATGGAGAAGAATTTTACAGGCTAGGGTTTGGTAAGGCAGTAGAAGAAGGGTTGCTAACAGATTATAAAGTTATAGTGTTATCAGTTAATGAAAGCTATGTTTATAAAAACTTTAGAAATGTAGATATGGAAGAACTTGATGATTATGGGAAAATAATTGGTATATGGAACGCTTTATCAAAACATAATATTTTAGATGTTACATCATATACAGAAATAAATGACCCTAACCCTATGAAAAGGGCAGTAGCTTTCACAGGCACCATAAAAGATTCTTTAAAATTAAAAGAAATGGTAGAAGAATCCCATAATAAATATAACTATAAAGAAAATAATTTAGTAAAAATAAATATAGAACATATAGACGGCAAGATGCCAAATATAACACGAAATAAGTTAATAAATGGTTTGAAACAAGAACCAGAAGAAAATACATGTAATATACTCACTAATGCACGTTGTTTATCAGAGGGAATAGATGTGCCATCCTTAGACGGTGTTATTTTCCTAGCCCCTAAAAACTCTATGGTAGATATAGTGCAATCTATTGGCAGAGTAATGCGAAAAAGTGAAGATAAAAAATATGGTTATATAATACTTCCTATTGTTGTGCCAGATAATGAAGACCCAAATACAATCCTTGAAGACCATGCAAAATATAGGATTATATGGAATGTATTACAGGCCATACGTTCCCATGATGATAGGTTTGATAGTGTCATTAATTCATTAAATTATAATAAAGGAAAGCAAAATACAATTATTGTTGGGCAGGTTGGTTTTTCTTCTAGTGGTGATACACAAATAACTACTCATTTTATAGAACACGAATATGCTTTTCATGAAGGCTTTGAAAACGCTCTTTATAATAAAATTGTTCAAAAATGTGGCGATAAAATATATTGGGAAAAATGGGCATCAGAAGTTACAGATTTAGCTAAATTACATATTAAAACAATAAAAGAATTACTAGAAGAAAAAACAATTACTAGAAACTCTTTTAATATATTTTTAAAAATATTAAGGAAAAATATTAATAATAACATAACAGAAGATGATGCCATAGAAATGATAAGCCAGCATTTAATCACAAAACCTATTTTTGAAGCATTATTTTCAACATATTCATTTGTTAATAATAACCCAGTTTCAAAAGCTATACAAGATATGTTAGAAAATATAGATGATGGTAGACTTGTTAAAGGGTCTAATAAATTAAACAATTTCTATGAATCAGTTAGAAAAAAGGTAAGCACTATTCATACTTTTGAAGAAAAACAAAAAATTATTGTTGAATTATACGATAAATTTTTTAGACTTGCATTTAAAGATGTTACAGATAAATTAGGTATTGTTTATACTCCTACAGAAGCTGTTGATTTTATAATAAAAAGTGTGGAATATGCTCTTAATAAACACTTTAATAAATCTATTAGTGAAAAAGGTATTAATATAATTGACCCATTTACAGGAACAGGCACATTTATAACAAGGCTTATACAAAGTGGGCTTATAAATGAAGAAGATTTAGAATATAAATATAAACATGAAATCCATGCTAATGAAATAATATTATTAGCTTATTATATTGCAGCTATTAATATTGAAGAGACATACCACAAACAAAGTAATAAAACAGAATATACTTCATTTGAAGGTATTATATTAACAGATACTTTTCAGTTATCAGAAAATAAAAATACTATTATTGAAGCAGATGATACACTGTTTTTACATGAAAATTCTGAAAGGGTATTAAAGCAAAAAAACGCCCCTATTAAAGTGATTATAGGTAACCCACCATATTCTAAAGGGCAGAAAAGTGAAAATGATAATAATAAGAATACATCATACCCATTATTAGAAAAATCTATTGCTGATACATATGTAAAAGAAACAAATAATAATAATAAAAATAGTTTATATAATTCTTATGTTAAAGCCATTAGGTGGTCAACAGATAGGCTAGATAATGAAGGAATAATTTGTTTTATAACAAATAGTGGTTATATTGATTCAAAATCATTTTCAGGATTTAGAAAAGTAATAAGTAAAGAATTTTCTCACATTTATTGTTTTGATTTAAAAGGAAATATTAGAAAGACTAATGCAAATGAAGGAGAAAATATTTTTGGAAATGCCTGTGGAACAGGTATAGCCATATTATTACTTGTAAAAGAAAATATTAAAAAAGAAAATAATAGTGCTAAAATTTATTATGGAGCTATTGGAGATAATTTAAAAACTAAAGAAAAATTATTATTTTTAAAGGATAAAAGTTTTGAAGATATATCACTAACAGAAATAATTCCAGATAATAATAATGACTGGATAAACCAAAGAAATGATTCCTTTAATAAATATACATTAATAGGAAAAAAAAGTAAAAATAATAATGTAATATTTACAATCTATTCGGGTGGAGTAAAAACAAATAGGTCTGAATGGAGTTATAATTATTCAAGAAGTGAATTAAGTAAAAATATTATAAGTATGATTAATTATTATAATATGGAATGTGTTAAATATCAACAAGGGTTAATAAATGAAAATGAACTTAATAATGACAGCACACAAATAAAATGGTCTGGTTCACTAAAAGATTATTTAAAGCGTGGAAAAAATATAGTATATAAAGGTGAGTTTATAGTAAAAGCTTTATTTAGACCATTTTCTAAAAAATGCTTTTATTATGATAAACATTTAATAGAAAGAACATACCAAATGTTAAACTTGTTTCCAACAGATAAATATGAAAATATTTTAATATTAGTTAATGGTTTAGGTGCTAGAAAAGAATTTATGCCATTTATTGCATCTAATATATGTGATTATGCTATATATGAAGCAGGAACACAGTGTTTTCCGTTATATTATTATGTTAAATATGATACAAATAACCCAATAGAAATGATATCAAATGAAGTTGATGAAAACGGATATAAGAAAGAGTATG
>CALADT010000031.1 GCA_937890655.1 uncultured Mucispirillum sp.
GTGCCTGTTGGTGCCTGTTCAGAAGATGATATTATGAACCATGCTTTAGAATCAGGAGCTGAAGATGTTGTTACAGACGGAGATATTTATTCTATTACAACTGAACCATCAGAATTTGAAAATGTAAAAAAACATTTAGAAAATAGTAATATACAAATAGATTTTGCAGAACTCTCCATGAAACCTAAAACTACTATTGATGTGGAAGGGGACGCTGCAAAAAAACTTATTGCATTAGTTGAAGCTTTAGAAGATTTAGATGATGTGCAGGAAGTCTATGGTAACTATAAAATAGATGATTCTGTATTTGATGAGTTATAAAATATATGTTATTTATGGGTATAGACCCTGGACTAAATAAAACAGGTGTGGGTATAATATTTGCCGATAGAAATAAGGTGGAATATGTTGCCCACCGTTTAATTACTACAAAAGCAGCAGACCCGTTACCTGTTAGGCTAGGGGCACTTGTTAATGGTATTACTGAAATTGCAGTGGAACATAAAATAGATATGGGTGCCATAGAAGATATATTCCATTCTGTTAATACAAAAAGTGCGTTATTACTAGGGCAGGCACGTGGTGCTTTAATTGCTGCTATGATAACCCATAATATTCCTGTTAAAGAGTTTACTGCCTTGCAAATAAAAAAGGCAGTTACAGGTTATGGTAAGGCTGAAAAAGAGCAGGTAAAAAAACTTGTGGAATTACAGTTAAATATTGTTGTAAAAGGTGGAGTGCCACTTGATGTTACAGACGGTTTGGCCTGTGCGTTATGTTTAGCATATCATGAAACAAGGGGGTTTTCCTTTTGATTTATAAACTAAAAGGCGAGATATTAGAAAAAGATACAAATACTGTTGTAATAGATACTACTGGTGTAGCTTATGAGGCTAATGTATCTTTAGCGACATATTCAACTATTGGTAATGTGGGAGAAATTGGAGAAATATATACATATATGGCTGTTCGTGAGGATGGAGTATATCTATATGGCTTTTCCACAAAAGAAGAAAAACGGTTATTTCTTCATTTAATATCTGTATCAAGTATTGGGCCTAAAATGGCAATAAAAATTCTTGGTGGTATTGGTATAGAAAGTTTAATCTCTGCCATATCATCATCAGACCATCAAATGCTTGCAGCAATCCCTGGAATTGGTAAAAAAACAGCAGAACGTATTGTAGTGGAATTAAAAGATAAATTTGATAGCGAAACAACTGTATATACAAAAGGCGATGTTCGTGAAGAAGTTGTAGGTGCCTTAATTAATTTAGGTTACAAAACACCTGAAAGTAGGAAAGCTGTGGAAAAAGCCAGTGCAGATGATGATTTTGAAAATATATTAAAAAATGCCTTACAGCTTTTATCAGGTAAAAAATAATGAGTGATTCTGAAATATATAATAATATAGAAACCAGTGAAGATAAACTAGGTGCGTTACGTCCTGAACGGTTTGATGATTATACAGGGCAAAAAAAAATCATAGAAAACTCAAAAATATATGTAAAAGCAGCTCAAGAAAGAGGGGATAGTTTAGACCACTGTTTATTTTTTGGCCCTCCAGGGTTAGGAAAAACTACTTTAGCTAATATTATAGCCCATGAGTTAGGAGTAAATATTACTGTAACTAGTGGCCCAGCCATTGAAAAATCAGGGGATTTAGCTGCACTTTTAACTAACCTTACTCCACGTCAAGTATTATTTATAGATGAAATACACAGATTGCACTCAAGTGTGGAAGAAATCTTATACCCTGCTATGGAAGATTTTAAACTTGATTTATTAATCGGACAAGGGCCGGGGGCTAGGAGTATGCGTATTGATTTACCAAAATTTACCCTTGTGGGTGCCACAACTAGAGCAGGGCTTTTAACTTCTCCTTTAAGGGACAGGTTTGGTATGATAGACCGTCTTGAATTTTACAGTGATGAAGAACTGGCAAGTATTATTATTCGTGGTGCATCATTAATCAATACTCAAATAGAAAAAGCAGCAGCGTTAGAGATTGCAAGATGTAGCAGAGGCACTCCTCGTATTGCCCATAGAATATTAAGGCGTATGCGTGATTTTGCCCATGTATTTAATAATGGGTTAATATCATTAGATGTGGCAAAAGACGGTTTAAAACGATTAGAAATAGATAATAGTGGGCTAGATGCCAATGACAGAAGGCTTTTACTTACAATTATAGAAAAATATGACGGCGGCCCTGTGGGAGTGGAAACTTTAGCAGCAGCCACAAGCGAAGAAAAAGACACCATAGAAGATGTTATAGAACCATTTTTAATATATAAAGGGTTTATTAAAAAAACACCACGTGGTAGAGTGGCTTCTAAACTAACATACGAACATTTAGGTATAAGTTACAGCCCAAAAACTGCTACTATTGAAGAATTTTTGGAAGATATGTAATGGCAAAATTAAAAACTAACTTTATATGCCAAAACTGTGGTGCTGTTCATTCTAAATGGATGGGCAAATGTTCTGAATGTAACCAGTGGAACACTTTAGTAGAAGAAATAGTAGAACCAAAATCTTCTAAAACTTCAGCTACACAAAACTATATCCCTAAAAATACACCTGTTGTATTAAATACAGTAAAAGGTATAGAAACATCAAGAACAAAAACAGATATAGCAGAGCTTGACCAAGTTTTAGGTGGTGGTATTGTAAAAGGTTCTGTTGTTTTAATAGGCGGCGAACCAGGAATAGGTAAATCCACAGTAATATTACAGGTTTGTGGTATTCTTGCTAATAAAAATAAAAAAATATTATACGTTTCAGGGGAAGAATCTCCCACTCAAATAAAACTCCGTGCAGATAGACTGAATATTACCCCAAATGATTTAGAGTTATTATCTACCACATCTTTTGAAGATGTGTTATCATCAATTTATTTAAAAGAGTATGATTATTTAATAATAGATTCTATACAGACAATCCAAAGCAGTGAATTATTATCTGGTGGTGGTGCAGTAGGGCAGATACGCCATGTTACATACAGGCTTGTGGAAATTGCAAAAAGCACAGGGCTAACAGTTTTTATTATAGGGCAGGTAACAAAAGATGGTAATATTGCAGGTCCTAAAGTATTAGAACATTTAGTTGATACTGTGCTTTATTTTGAAGGTGATTACTCAAGGGGTGTTAGAATACTTCGTTCTGTAAAAAACAGGTTTGGTTCAACAGATGAAGTGGGTGTCTTTGAAATGAGTAGTATAGGGCTAAAAGAAGCAGGGGATAAAGCCTTTTTTGATAAAGAAAGTGCAAAAGCATCAGGAAAAGTAATTTGCCCTGTATTAGAAGGCACAAGACCATTTTTAATAGAAATACAGGCACTAGTTGCACCTTCGTTTTTTCAATACCCAAAACGAAATGCCACAGGTTATGATAATAATAGACTTGCCATGCTTATAGCTATTCTTGAAAAAAAAGCAGGGCTTAATTTATCAGGGGCAGATATTTATTTAAATATTGCAGGTGGGTTAAAAATTAATGAACCCTCTGCTGATTTAGCAGTATGTGCTGCACTTATTTCATCATTTAAAGATATCCCTATTCCTTATACTCAAGCCTTTGCAGGGGAAGTGGGGCTTACAGGGGAAGTGAGAGCTGTTGCTAACTTGCAAGGCAGAATAAACGAGTGTGCAAGGTTTGGTGTGGAAAAGTTTTATACTTTTTATAAAGATGAAAAAAGCGATAGTGTAAAACTTGTAAATATAAAGAATATTACTGATTTATTAAAATAATATAAGTAATTAAATATTATTTGAAATAAAAGTGCAGATATAAGTAATATGAGAATTGTTATTGTAATTAATATATGGCTTTAAAATATAATAAAATTTTTAAACAGCTTTAAGGTGTTTTAAAAAGATTATATTTATTAAACAAACATATAGCTTATAATTTTAATTATCATAGAATAAAAAGAAATAAGTAAAATCAATAATATAAAAGCAATAATTTTAATATAATATGTAAAAGTTTAAAAAATTGCTTGATATTTTACATATTATAAATATACTACTTACTATTAAAATTATAAATTTAAAGGATATTACTATGGGAAATTTAGATGGAAAAAAAGCATTAGTTTTTGGCGTAGCTAGTAATTTAAGTATAGCTTACGGTATAGCAAAACAATTAAAAGAAGAAGGTGCAGAAATAGCACTTTCATATGTTGCAGCACACGAAAAACGTGTTAAACCTATTGCAGAAGAATTAGGTGCTACATTTGTGGAAGAATGCGATTTAGCAGATGATAAAGCAATAGGCGAATTAGTGAAAAAATTTGAAGCAAAATATGGTAAAGTGGATATTATTGTTCACTCTGTTGCATTTGCTACAAGAGAAGCATTATCTGGTAGATTTTTAGAAGTTACAAGAGATGACTTTTTACTTTCTATGAACGTTAGTGTTTATACATTAATTGCAGTTGTAAAACAATTTGAACCTATTATGAGTGAAGATGCAAGCGTTCTTACTCTTACATACTATGGTAGTGAAAAAGTTGTGCCTAACTATAACGTTATGGGTGTTGCAAAAGCTGCTCTTGAAGCAACAGTGCGTTATTTAGCTGTGGATTTAGGAAAAGACGGCAGAAGAATTAATGCAATATCTGCAGGGCCAATTAAAACATTATCAGCAGCTGGGATTACTGGTTTTAAATCTATGCTTAATAATAACGAACCAAGAATACCACTTGGTAGAAATATTAGCATAGAAGATTGTGGTAATATGGCAGCATTTTTATTAAGCCCAAAAGCAAAAAATATTACTGGTTCAGTAGCATTTGTTGACGGTGGATTTAATATTACAGCAATGTAGTAAAAGGTAATATAGAATATGCAAAGATGGTTAGATATTATACAAAAAGGTTTTCCAGCATTTAATAAAAGTGTGGAAAATAATAAAGATGTAAGTTTTACTTTACTTGAAAATATTGATGAAGAAACAGTAAAACTAGAGCTAACAGCCCCTAAAGGTATATGTTTTTCTTTTTTATCAGATGATGATAAGTTTTTAACATTAGTTATGGAAGATACACCTTGTGAAAGGGAGGAAATAGAAAAAAGGCTTGAAGATATTTTTGATACCCTTTTTGGCGATATATCATCAGAACTTTATGCAGCTCGTTATACTATTATTGATGATATGTTTGGGCTTGAAGTTTTAGGTGGTAACCAAATTAGCGATTCTACATTTGATATATTTTATGGGCTTTATTTAACAGATGAAAAAAACTCTTATTTTATTATAGGCTTTGGCAGTGATGAGGCTGAAGTTGTATTTGAAAAAATGACTGGTGTTAGCAGGCTTTTTACTAGAAAGCCTGTTCCAGCCCTTATTAAT
>CALADT010000032.1 GCA_937890655.1 uncultured Mucispirillum sp.
CAAGTAGCTACCTTGTATTAATCTAAATATTATAATATTACAATGATTTTTTTTAGATACTTCCCGCAAGGCTCAGTATGACGTTGTTGTAACGTGGTTTAATTGATGCAAGGATTTATAATATTTTAGGAGTTATGTTTTTTATTTACTAATCAATTTTAATTAACCATATAAAATTATTACACACTCTACTGTCTACTCTGAACGGACGTGAAGAGTCTCTTTATGTATATACTTTTTTTAAATGACTATTAAAATTAAAATTTTTTAATCTTATTACGGTTTATTTTTTTAGATACTTCGCATTAGGCTCAGTATGACGCTGTTGTAACGTGGCTATTTCTTGCAAGAATTTATAATATTTTAGGATTTAAGTTTTTTTATTTACTAACAAATTATAATAAAATCATATAAAACTATCACGTCAAAAGTATGTCAATTCTGAGCGATTAGCGAAGAATCTCAAAGCAAAATAACTCTAAACTATATAAATGATATTTTTATATATTACTTTAAACAGACTTTTCCCACTCTACTGTCTACTCTGAACGGACGTGAAGAGTCTCTTTATGTATATACTTTTTTTAAATGACTATTAAAATTAAAATTTTTTAATCTTATTACGGTTTATTTTATTAGATACTTCGCATTAGGCTCAGTATGACGCTGTTGTAACGTGGGTTAATTGGTGCAAGTATTTATAATATTTTAGGATTTAAGTTTATTTATTTACTAATAATTTTTATAAAATCATATAAAATTATCACGTCAAAAGTATGTCAATTCTAAACGATTAGCGAAGAATCTAAAAACAAAATAACTCTAAACTATGTAAATGATATTTTTATATATTACTTTAACAGACTTTTCCCACCCTACTGTCTACTCTGAACGGACGTGAAGAGTCTCTTTTAAAATAAAATATTATAACCTTATATATTACAAGTAACCACCTTGTATTAATCTAAATATTATAATATTACAATGATTTTTTTTAGATACTTCCCACAAGGCTCAGTATGACGCTGTTGTAACGTGGGTTAATTGGTGCAAGGATTAATAATATTTTAGGAGTTATGTTTTTTATTTACTAAGCAATCATAATAAAATCATATAAAATTATCACGTCAAAAATATGCAAATTCTGAGCGATTAGCGAAGAATCTCAAAAAGAAGTCCCTTTTAAAGTTAAAATATTATAACCTTATATATTAGGTGTATTTATTTTGTTTAAGCATAATATCTTATAATATTATAGTTATTATTTTTATAAGATTTTCCTATATACCACCATAATACATAAATATTTTCATAGAATTATAAAATTTCAAATCATAACGACTAATTAAAATAAATTATACTAACCAACAAAAACTTATAACTTATTATAAATATTAAATTAAAAATGTATCACTCTTTATTATTCACAATGAATATAAATAATAAATATAAATAATATATAAAAAACCTAATAATATAAGTATGTTATAAGATTATATATAAAAATTATATAAAGATATAGAAATATTGATATGAATAATATTTATTTTTCATTAAGGGAAAAATGCCGCTTTTGTGCATTAAGCGGCAGCTGTTAAAAAAAGAAAAAGCCTTTTTACAGCCTTTTATATCTTCATTATTAAAAGATTAAAGGCTGTAAATATGTTCTTAAAAAGCAAAACTATGCTTTTTTAACTTTACCGGCTTTTAAGCATTTTGTGCATACTTTTTTTCTTACAACAGTTCCATCTGCCTCTACTGCTCTAACACTTTGAAGGTTAGGATAGAACTTTCTTCTTGATACATTATGGGCATGGCTTATTAAGTTACCACTTAAAGGACCTTTACCACATACATCACAACGTCTAGCCATTAGCTTTCCTCCTTGCTTTTTAGGGATTAAAATGATAACCTATATTTAACTAAAAAATCAAGTGTTTTTTTAAGGAGGATTTATGATTATTACAAAAGATACTTTAATTGCTGATATTTTAAAAAATATTAATGGAGCTAAAGAACTCTTTGAAAATGAAACTCTTGAAAAAGGCTGTCTAATGCATGGGTTGAATATTGAAGAAATTATGGATAAAATAAAAAATCTTCAAAATATATAAATAATGGAAGTTAAATGGAAGAAATAAGTAAAAAAGAAATACCTGCTTTCCTATCTTGGTGGCAGGGTGGGCAACGATATGCTGATAATATTGACGTAAATGGTGTAAAACTAGAACTGCCCTTTGAAAAAAATGCTCTTTATGGGGATAAAATTTGGGAACAGTTAAAGCCTAATATTAAATTAAGACCTATTAATGTGCAGGAAATTTTTGGAAATAATAACTTCCGATCTACTTAATTTAGAAATAGGTATTGGTAACGGCGAATTTATTGCAAACTATGCAAGTTTAAAGCCTAATGAAAATTGGCTTGGAGTGGAAGTATTTAAGAAAATATTTAAGTTAGCAGAAAAAAGAGCAAACAAAATAGAAACTAATAATATTAAAATAATACAATTTGATGCAGCTTTAATATTAAGGCTTATGGAAGAAAATTCTTTAGAAAATGTATATGTTAATTTTCCAGACCCATGGCCTAAAAAAAGGCATAAAAGACGCAGGTTACTAAAACCTGAATTTATGCAACTTATTGTAACAAGCCTTAAAAAAGGTGGTTTAATGCAAATAGCAACAGACCATGAGGACTATGCTTTAGAAATAGAAGAAAATTTAAAACTTGTTACCGGAATAAAATCAATATATAATACTCCATATGTAAGAAAGGTGGATGATTATTTCCCTACTAAATATTACAGAAAATTTGTAAATAATGAAGGAGCGTATTTTTTTAGATATGAAAAATTATAATTTTATAAAAACATTTATTTTAGCTTTAGTTTTAATGTTATCATATGCAAATATATCTTATGCAGCTTATGATAAAATATATACTTTAAGGTTAGAAGGTATTATAACTTCTGCCACACATAATATGCTTGAAAATAATTTAAGGAAAGCAGAAGTAGACAATATACCACTTTTAATTTATCTTGATACTCCTGGTGGTGTCCTTGAAGAAACAAGCAAAATTGTTCAATTACTACTTAATGCAAAAACTCCTGTAATCGTTTATGTATCTCCTGACGGTGCAAAAGCTGCCTCTGCTGGTGCTTTCATTACTCTTGCTGCAGAATATGTTATTATGGACTATTCTACTCATATTGGTGCTGCCCACCCTGTAAATCATGACGGTAAAGATATTGAAGGGGTTATGGGTGATAAAGTTTTAAACGATACAGTAGCTTTAATGAAAAATATAGCAGAAAAACGTAATAGAAATATTAATGCTGCTGTTAATATGGTTACTCAATCAAAAAGCTATACAGCAAAA
This sequence comes from uncultured Mucispirillum sp., assembly GCA_937890655.1. Taxonomy (GTDB): domain Bacteria; phylum Chrysiogenota; class Deferribacteres; order Deferribacterales; family Mucispirillaceae; genus Mucispirillum. The sequence continues at coordinate 3,385 of CALADT010000032.1, forward strand.
GAGGCTATGGAGTTAAACTTAATTAATAATGTAGCTTCCCCAAAAGAAATTACTGATATTTTATCAAAACAATATGGTGTTAATAAAAACCCTGTAATAGTAGAGCTTGACCCTACATTTTTACAATCATTTTATTATACCATTGCAGACCCTAACTTTCTTGTAGTTATACTTTTCATTGGTATTATCCTTATACTTCTTGAAATAACTATGCCTGGCACATTTATATTTGCATCTCTTGGGATTGCTGCACTTGTAATTTTTGCTTTTGGTGTAAACTTATTGCCTATTAATTTATTTGGGCTTGCTTTAGTAGGGTTAGGTATGGCTTTACTAATAGCAGAAATATTTCTACCGAGCTTTGGTGCTTTAACAGTTAGTGGTATTATAAGTTTAGTATTTGGTTTAAAAATGCTTTTTGAAAGTAAAGAAAGTATAGGAGTTTCTGTTTCCTACTGGTTTATAGGCACTATTATTCTTATTACCATTATTATAGCATTTTTAATAGGCAGGCTTATTGTTAAAGATTTTTCAAGAAAACCTATTGTAGGTAAAGAAGCACTTATTCAGGAAGAAGCAAAAGTTATAGAATGGCATGAAGGACAAGGCCGAGTAACTATGCATGGAGAAATATGGAACGCCGTTAGTGATGATGAGTTACTAAAAGATGATATTGTATTAATAGAAAAACTTACAAACTTAACATTACACGTGAAGAAAAAATAATGAAAAGAGCAGTATTTGTAAGAGATAAAACAAATAAACATTCCATAAGAGCGTTACTTGCTGCTTATGAATATTGGTTTCCTAATAAAGAATACTATGTTGTAACACCACAAGAGGCTGAAAGTTTTTTAGAAAATGGTGATTTAGCGTTATTTTCTTTCCTTTCAGGCTCAAGTGAGGCTTATATAGAATATGTAAAAAGGTTAAAATCAAAACTACCACAGCTTAATACCATATGTGGTGGTGCCCATGCTAGTGCAAGAAGTGAAGATATGTTAAACTATTTTGACGCTTGTTGCACAGGTGAGGGGGAAATAACCATAAAAGATATTATAAACCAGTATGAATTTGGAAAAGTAGAAGGTATTATTAAGGGAGAAAAAGTTTTAAACCTTGATGAATTTAGAGTATTCCCACGAAAAATGGTATCTCTTGGGCCTATTGAAATTGTGCGTGGTTGCCCTAGTGGTTGCACATACTGTCAAACCCCACAGCTTTTTCGTGGTAAATTAAGGCATAGAAGTATTGATTTTATTGTAGAAGAAATAAAATTTGCCCTTAGTAGAAAAGGTTTTGCAGATGTTAGGTTTATAGCCCCTGATGCCTCCTCTTATCAATTTAATAAAGGTATTAATTTAGAAGCCATAGAAAATTTATTATACTCTGTTAGAAATACCATAGGCCAAAATGGTAAACTATTTTTTGGGACATTTCCCTCAGAGCTTGACCCAGCAGGTGTATCAAAAGAACTTGTTGAGTTACTTGTAAAATATTGTGATAATAAGCAGATAGTTTTAGGGCTACAATCGGCTTCAAGAGATATGCAAAAAATAATGCATAGACGTTCAGGGCTTTTGGAAACAGAAAACGCCATAGAGCTTTTTTTAAACCAAAACTTTGAAATAGTGGTGGATTTAATATTTGGGTTACCTTTTGAAACAGAAGAAACCTATGAAGAAACATATAAATTTATAGAAAAATGGAAAGGGAAAGTTACTATCCACTCCCACCCATTTGACCCACTTCCTGGTAGCAAATGGGAAAATACAACACCTACGCAAGTGCCGGAAAAACTTGTAAAAGCAGTAAAAAGCCTTGAGGGGATAGGCAGAGTATTTGGTAGAGTTTTTAAAGATAAGGAGAAAAAATGCAAGATTTAACAAATAAAGCAACATTAAAAGAGTTACAAAAATTTCCTGAGATGTTTACTTTTAAAATAATGGGTGAAAATACAAACAAATTTGTAGCAGACGCTAGAAAGGTTTTTGATAACAGGCATGATGTAACATTTTCTGAAAATATAAGCAAAACAGGAAAATATATAAGTATTTCTGCTACAACAGAAGTATATACATATGAAGAATTAGAAAGTTTATATGTTGCTATTAGTAAACTTGAAGGCCTTAAATTCCATGTATAAAAAAGTAGTCAGATTATTTTTAACCTGATTAAATATTATATAATTAGCCCAAAGCCACATCTAAAATCATCATTATAGAAAACCCAACGGCAAAAAACATTGTGCCAATATTTGAGTGTTCCCCCTCTGACATTTCAGGGATTAGTTCTTCCACAACCACATAAATCATAGCACCTGCTGCAAAACTTAAAAAATAAGGCAGGGCAGGAACAATTAAATCAGCAACTAGTATGGAAAGTATAGCACCAATAGGCTCCACAACACCAGAAAGCACACCATAGTAAAATGCTTTTGATTTTTTCATACCACCAGATTTTAAAGGCATAGAAATAATAGCACCTTCAGGGAAATTCTGTATAGCAATACCTATGGATAAAGCAAAAGCACCAGCTAAAGATATTGCCACATTATCAGCCAAATAACCTGCAAACACAACACCCACTGCCATACCTTCAGGTATATTGTGAAGTGTAACTGCTAAAATAAGCATTGTAGATTTTGGAAGCTTTGATTTTGGCCCCTCAGGAGCATTAGAATTCATATGTAAATGTGGTATTACATGGTCTAGTAGTAAAAGAAATAATATACCTATCCAAAACCCTACCACTGCAGGAATAAAAGATAATTTACCCATATGCTCTGATTGGTTAATGGCAGGCATAATCAAACTCCATATGGAAGCAGCCAGCATAACACCTGCTGCAAACCCTGTCATAGCACGTTGCACAGATATACTCATGGAGTTTTTCATGAAAAATACACAAGCTGCACCTAAGGATGTTCCTAAAAAGGGTATTAAAATACCATATAAAACATTTATATCCATAAATCACCTAATTTATTTAATAATAATAACTATTATTATGTTAGAATAAAAAATATGTCAATATTTATATGGATTTATATTAAATTATGGTTGTTCATTATTAGAATTACAGTAGCTATATGTATAGCCACAATATTCTGCAACATACACCCATAGCCTTTCAATAGCATGTGCCAGTGTGCCATCTATTTGGCCTTTTTCATTTGGGAAATCATTAAATTTAATATGTGTAAAAAATGGAATAATAGCATCCACCCTAGCCCAAAACATATTACCAACAGGGAAAACAAGATTATTAATAGGCAGCATTATATTCATACCCATACTATGAATTAAATGTTCTGCAATATGTTTATTTAAACCCCAGTGAGCTGCATCTTCTAACCGTTGGAAGGCTTTAGGAAAAACTATTCCCAGCCCCTTATTATATTCTAAATTTTTAATAATATTATCTATATTTTCAGACGAGCCAAAAAGTGATTTAAATAAATAATCACGCCAGTTATTACCATACACATCAGTAAATGATTTTTTAGAATGGATATGGCATACAAATTTATACCTTGTTATACTGTAACGCATTTGTTCTATAAATGGTGCAATATCTCTACCTTTATTTTCAAAAACATCTATAAATATATTACTGTTTATATTGTATTTTTCTAATATATTCATAATTAAATCAGCTTTTTTGTAGCTGTTTGTGGATATATGTATATCATAATCATATGGAATAAGTTTTAATTGGTTTATAATATCATCTAATAAATCAATATAAAATATATGGGCATGGATACATATTTGTGGTTTATTATTAATCTGTTTTACAGGTTCACTATATGATGATAACTTTTTACCATATATTTTTTTATTAAACATTGCCCTATACATTGTATTTAAAAAAGCATAGCCTGTGTGCTGTTCAGGAACTATATGGTTATATTTTTCCCAGTTATTAAAAGAATCTATAAATAAAAACCGTTTATCTTCACTATAATTAGCCCTAACAGTATTACATTCTTTTTTCACCCAGTTATAAAACTGTGCAAGGTTATATTTATAAAAAGTAGGTTTATTCTCTTTTAACATATCTTGAGAGTTAGTAACCACATTATATTGTAATAATGGTATTTCTTTATTAGATTTACATGATTTAATAATGTTAGAATAATAATAAAGATTATGTTGATAAGATAAACTAATGGATTTTACAGGGTTATCACTAACAGGTTTAATAGTATTAATATTATAAGTATTAATTACGCAAGTTATGGCAGTATGAGATATAAAAACACCACTTTTTACTTTACACCATAGCTGATATTTACCTTCCATAAACCCAAGAGCAGATACCACATGGTTAATAAACTGGTTTATTTCTTCCCCACCCTGTGAACACTCTAAAATAATAATATATTTATTATCAACTTTAATATAGTCATCATAATTTATACTGTTAAATATTGAATTTATATTATCAATAGATAATTTATGGTTTAATGAAAAACAAAAAGGCATACTAATATTAGAAAGTTTAATATAGCTTATAAATTGAGTAAATAAGTTAATATCTGTTATTTCATAGCAAAAAGCATATATTTGGTATTCCTTTGCAAGCCTTATATGGTAGTTTATTCTTTCCACATAGTTTTCTGTAAAAAGAAGTGGAATACGTGGCATATAGTGGTTGTTAAATAATGGTTTATTATTATGGATTCGGCTTATATCCATATGGTTAATATTATAAAAACATATAGGTAAAATATCAGTTTTAGTAGTATTAGAAGGCAGATATTTAGCTTGATAAAACCCATCAAAAGAATACTTTTTTAACTGGTTTTGTACGTTTTTATTACCAAAATAAAGCACCACTTTTTTATATGTGGCAGAAATACCTGTATCTTTTAATGATGAAAAAAACTTTTTTATTAACCCTAATTTATTTTTTGCCATAACTACTCATTTGCTGTTTTTTTAAAATATACCATAACATGGTAAAATATATCAATAAAAAATAGACAAAAGTATATTAAAAGTAGTTTTTTTAAGTTATTTATAGCATATGCCAAAAATAATACTTGCAAAAAAAATAAAAAGTAGTAGTATAAGCATGCAAGCAGAAATATTGAGAGGAGATTATGTCCCGTCCCAAAAAGTGCCGTAAAGTATGCTGTATGCCTTTAATTGATAAATTTGTGCCATTTAATTGTAAGGATGAAAGCAGTGTAATAGAATTGGCAGTTGATGAATTTGAAGCAATCAGACTTATTGACAAAGAGGGTTTTTCTCAAGAAGAATGTAGTCAATACATGAATATTGCAAGGGCAACCGTGCAAAATGTATATAATAACGCACGTAAAAAAATAGCTGACGCATTAGTTTTGGGACTGCCCTTATATATAACCGGTGGAGAATATACTCTTTGCAGTAAAAAAGGCATACATAGTTTATGTAGTAACTGTAAAGAGCATAATATAGAGTAAAATTATAGGAGATTGAAATGAGTGATAGTTGTTCACATAATTGTGGTGGCTGTGGTGATGACTGCGGCGATAGAGTAGAGGAAAACACATTTGAAAAATTAAGCGAACACAGTAGTGTTAAAAAAGTAATAGGTATTGTTAGTGGTAAAGGTGGTGTTGGTAAAAGTTTAGTAACATCATTAATGGCAGTATTAGCACAAAGAAAAGGGTTGCAAACTGCCATACTAGATGCTGATATTACAGGGCCTTCCATACCAAAATCTTTTGGTATTACAGAAAAAGCAAGGGCAAGTAATGCAGGTATGATACCACAAATATCTAAAAAAGGCACACAGATTATGTCTTTAAACCTTATTGCAGAAAACGATACAGACCCTGTTATATGGCGTGGGCCTGTTATTGCAGGGGTGGTTAAACAATTTTGGACTGATGTTGTTTGGAAAGATGTAGATGTTATGTTTATTGATATGCCTCCTGGCACAGGGGACGTGCCATTAACTGTATTTCAGTCTATACCTGTTGACGGTATAATTATTGTATCTTCTCCACAAGAACTTGTTGGTATGATAGTGGAAAAAGCTGTGAATATGGCTTCTATGATGGATATACCAGTATTAGCACTTGTGGAAAATATGAGCTACTTAAAATGCCCAGACTGTGGTAAGGAAATAAGCATATTTGGTAAAAGTAGAATAGATGAAATAGCAAAAAAACATAATATTTCTCTCACTGCTAAAATGCCAATAGAGCCACAAATTGCATCTTTAGTTGATAGTGGTTTAATAGAAGATGTGGAAGTAAATGCGTTAGATAAAATACTTGAATGTATTCTTTCAAAATAAAAAACGAGGTAACTATTATGAAAATTGCAGTTGCAGTTGAAAACAATCAAGTATGTGGTCATTTTGGACATAGCCCATCATTTTCTTTTTATGAAATAGAAGATGGAAAAATTGTATCTGTTACAAATATCCAAAGCCCTGGAAAAGGTCATGGAATATTACCTGAATTTATTGCAGAAAACGGTGCAACAGCTGTGCTTGTAGGTGGTATGGGTGCAGGTGCTGTTTCAGGCTGTCAGTCAAAAGGTATAGAAGTAGTTATGGGCGTAACAGGGAATCCTGATGATGCTGCATCCTTATATGCAAAAGGGGAATTAAAGTCTACTGGTAGCATATGTTCTCATCATCATGATGACCATAGTCATGGAGAAGGTGGTAGTTGTTCCCATAGTCATAGTGAACATGAACACAGCCATGGAGAAAACGGAAGTTGTTCTCATCATGGTAACGGTAAATGTGGTCATTAATCTAACATTATATATATAATAAGTGTAGAATATTCTACACTTATTTTTTTATATTTTTTCAATGACTTTTCTAGTATTTTGCTATATTATTAATATATGGTGAAAAATATGGAAAAGAAAAAGTATGATAGTATTTATATAAAATCTTATTATAATGAATATGGCGAGGGCATAGGTTATGATAATAAGCAATTATGGATGAATAATTTTAATAATATAGCAGATAATATTATAAAGATTATTAACCCAAAAACTGTATTAGATATAGGCTGTGCTTATGGTTACCTTGTGGAGGCCCTAAGGAAAAAAGGGGTTGAAGCATATGGTATTGATGTTTCAGAATATGCCATTAATCAGTCAGAAGAAAGTATAAGGCCATATCTTAAATGTATGTCTGCCCTTGATGGTCTGCCTGAAAATTTTCCAAAACAATATGACTTAGTAGTAAGTATAGAAATGATAGAACATTTATATGAAGAAGACGGTTTAAAATTAATTGCAAAAATAAGTGAATATTCTAATCAAGTGTTACTTTCTTCTACGGATAGCGATTTTGATGACCCAACCCATTTTAACGTCCAACCAAAAGAGTATTGGGTTGAAAAATTTGCACACCATAGTTATTTAAGAAATCTTCAATCTGATGTTACTTTTATTTCTCCTAATACATATTTTTTCCAAAAACAAAATAATTTGGATATATATAAGGTTATTAACCATTACGAAAAATCTATTCCCATTAAAAAATATAACCATACAGGCATAAAAAGTAAAGTATCAAAACTTCTTAATACAAAACTACTTTTTTTAAAGCCTGTTGTGAAAAAAATGGCTAAAATACTTAATATAAAATAAGTTTATGTTATATTTATTAAGTTTTTTTACCATAAAGATAAAAAATATCTTTATTATGCTTGAACTATTTTAAATATTACACTATTATATAAGTATGATTGATACGGGGGTTTAAAATGTCATTTGAATTTAGCAAAAAAGTAAAAGAAAATAATAACAAGTTATTTAAGAAAACATCATATGATATACGCGCTTACGTTGGTGAAGCAGGTGATTTTTTCAGTGAAAAAGCAGTGCTTACTCCTGAAGCTATGGAATCAGCAGGCAAACTTATGGCAGGCCTTTCTTTTAAAACAGAAGATGGTGCTACTGTATCACTTAAAGAGGGGGACACTATTGTAATCGGTTACGATAATGGGCCTACTTCTCAAATATTAGCAGAATCATTTGCAAAAGGGGTGGCAAGTGAAGGTGTAAATGTTTATGATATAGGTGTTTCTTCATCAGGTCAAGTATATCAAAATCAAGAACAGCTTAATACTCAAGGCCATTGTCAAATAACAAGAAGCCATGTGGAAGTTACAACTAACGGTGCTAAATTTGGTATAGGCACACAGGGAATCCATACATATCTTTTAGGGCAGATGAACGATGCTGTGGCAAATAATACATTTACTCACAGAGAATGCCAGTCTGGTAAAATAATTGATAAAAGTATGGAAGCTAAAAAAGTATATTTTGAAAAAATGAAAAAAATATATAAAGACTATTTCTCTAAAAGAGATAACTCTATGGTTGCTGTAAACGTTTTTGGTGGCACAGGGCTTGAATATATAGAACTATTTAAAGATATTTTTGGTTCAAAAGTTACAATACTAGGCAATACAGTAAACGTTAATGCAGGGGATTTACTAGCAGACCCTACAAGAAAAGAAATGCTTGAAAGAGTGCCTTCCTTACAGGAAGTTTTAGATAAAGGTATGCGTGTTCATTCTTTTGATTTAGATGCAGATAGAGGCTCTATAACAGAAGGAAAAGAGGCACTAACATTAAACGGAGAAGGCCACTATTTAGGGGATAATTTAGCTTTTATATTAGCAGCTCATAAACTAACTATTGCAGTGCCTAACCTTAAAAAGATATTAGAAGAACTACATATTGCAGAAGATAAAATTAATGAAATCATAAAAATAGCAAGTGTTATTTATGTGGACCCACGTTATACATCAAGTGTAAAAACATATGTGGAAAATCAGCTACATGGTTTTACGGAGTTTCATAGAAAAGGCCATTCTTTATGGAAAGAAACTATGACTGCTAATATGAAAAAAATCACTTCACTTGCAGGCTTTTCTTCTATTAAAGAGTTTGTTGCAAAAACAGGTTATAGGGATATACAAATTGAAGCATCACTTCATTTATTTGCAACAGATGTGGAAGACGGTATTCCTCGTGATGATGCTGTGGAAAATATATTCTTATTAGAAAAATTATTAGATGAAATGAATATAGAAAAACTTAAACCATTTTTTGATAAAATGCCAAAACGTTTTATTACAAAAGAAATCAGAACAACATCAGTTTCTAATGAAGCAAAAGATGCTATTACAGCTTCCATATTAGATACACTTCGAAACACTTTTAAAGATAAAAAAGGGTTTTCTATTGTGGAGTTTGACGGTCAAATTCGTATAGATTATGCCACGGGGTTTTTAATGTATGGAATGAGTAACACTTCTCCTAAACTAACATTTATGGCAGAGGGTGAAACTGTTAAAGAACGTAATATGGTGCTTGCATATATTATGGCTTTACATAACCAAGCAAAAAAACAAGAAAATGATAATTTACCTATGGACGTTTCAGAAAATCCATTCTATATTAAGGATGAATCCTATGAAATGAATAAACCAGATACGGTAGATTTTAATGATGAACGAGTAAAAGAGTTTGTAAATTTTATAAATAAATAGATGTGTAGTATATATTGTTTAAAAGGAGATCACTATGCATAATTTAATTCATTACAGAGAGCATTATGGAAGAATATCTTTTTCTGCTTCAGATAATAATTACAGTAGCAGTATAAAAGGTAGCAAAACAGAAGGTCAAAATATTTCTTTAAAAGGCAACTCTGAAGCAGAAGTTAAAAAGGCTTTTAAAGATTATATTGATGAATTAATGTCAAAAACAGAAAACAAAAAAATATAAACTTTTATTATATAATATACTGCAAAGGCTATTACTTTAAGCAGTATATTATATAAAAGTATATGCTTTTTGAATTATAATTTTACTTTATTATATAGAGTATGTAGTCTATTTTTCTAATTTTTTTAATAAATCACTACATTAAAATCTGTTAATTCTTAATAGGATTGAAGAAATCAAAAATATAATAATAAAAAATCAATAGTTGTTGTAAAAATCAAATTTGAGTAATAATCTTTTAGGTTATTAACTTTGCTTATTAAAACACAGTTTAGTATAGGTAGTTAGTTTTAAAAATTAAAAATGTTGGAATAGGTTATAA
>CALADT010000033.1 GCA_937890655.1 uncultured Mucispirillum sp.
GACGGCTACCATATTAAAAATGTAAACCTTGAAAGAGATGCTAAAATTGAAGGTTACTTTGATTTACGCAATGCTGTTCCTGGAGACTTATGCCCTAACTGTAATGGAGAATATGAAGAAACAAGGGGGATAGAAGTAGGCCATATTTTTAAACTTGGTACAAAATATTCAGAAAGTATGGGTGCAAAAGCTCTTGATAAAAATGGTAAAAATATTCCTATTGTTATGGGTTGTTACGGTATTGGTGTAGGTAGAACAGCAGCAAGTGCCATTGAACAGCATTATGATGAAAAAGGTATTGTATGGCCAAAATCTATTGCTCCATTTGAAGTGGTGGTTGTGCCAGTTAATACAAACGATGAAGAAGTAATTGCAAAAGCTGATGAAATATATAATAATCTATTATCATTAGGTGTTGATGTTATTATTGATGATAGAAATGAACGTGCAGGTGTTAAATTTATTGACGCTGAATTAATAGGTTACCCTTTAAGAGTTAGTGTTGGTAAAAAATCACTAGCAGAAGGTAATATTGAAGTGGTTATAAGAAGAACTGGAGAAGTGGTTTTAGTGGACGCTTTAAATAATCCTAGTGAGAAAATAAAAGAAATATTAGATAATAAAGTTATTTAAATTATATTAAAAAAACAACAAATTTAAGTCAATTATTACATATTTTTACTTGCTATTTATATAAAAATCTGTAATATATAATCAGTGTATAGTATTTATCTATATTAGTTTTTTACTTTGGCTTATTTATTTTGATTTTGTGCCGATATGTTTTTATATATAATTATAAGCATGCAGAGTAATTAGGAGTGTATAATGGCAAAAAAATATACCGTTATGATATTTGACCCTGAGAAGTATGGGAAAAGCAAAACATTATTTTTATCAACTCGTCCATTTTGGGTGGTTGGTATAATTATGGTTATTCTGCTTGCAACAACTGGTATATCTTCATATTTTGCATATAGTTTTTATAATGAAGTTAAATTAAGGCAGGCTGCTTCCACATTAGGTGGCGATGGTGGTAACAGTGCAGCATTCAAGGCACAGTTTGCAAACTATCTGCAGCAACTTGATGAGTTAAATAATAAAATGAGTAGTCTTGATGAGCTTGAGTTTAAAGTGCGAGAGCTTGTTTCTTACCATGACGGTAGCCGTGTTGTAAAACAAGTGGCTGTTGGTGGTAAAGAAGTGGATATATTAAGAGATTACTACGCTTTTTCTGATAGAAAAGAACAAGAGTTTTTTGATAACCTTAACGAAACATTAGACGTTATGCGTGTAGAAATAAACAAAAGGGAAGTAAGCCTTACAAAACTTGTGGATTTTCTTGAAGAACAACGTCTTGTTATGACATCTACCCCTACTATTTGGCCTGTTCAAGGCTGGGTATCTTCTAAATTTGGTTTTAGGCCGTCCCCATTTTCAGGCAGACGTGTTTTCCACGAAGGGCTTGATATTGCAGCAAGATATGGTTTACCTGTTAGAGCCACTGCAAAAGGTATAGTAGTTTATGCCGGTGAAAAAGCTGGCTATGGTAAAATTGTTACTATTGACCATGGTTATGGTTATATGACAAGATACGGCCATAACAGTTCCTTAACTGTAAAAGCTGGGGATAAAGTGGAAAAAGGCGATGTTATTGCAAAAGTAGGTTCCACTGGACGAAGCACAGGGCCACACGTTCACTATGAAGTTCTTGTAAACGGCATACCTGTAAACCCACAGAAATTTATAATTAATGAAAACGAAAAAGGTATATAAAAATAATAACCCGCTTTATGCGGGTTTTTTTATCACATATTATTAGTATATATTTAGTAGCAATATTAATTAATTTAAGGTTATAAATGAATAAATCCAATATACTTGCAAAATTTAGAGATAAAAAATATTTTATATCACTACTTATTTTAATTATTTCTTTAGTGTTATTTATTCCTAAAGCAAAATTAATACTAGATATGGAAGTAACAGGTAGCACAAATGTGGACCTTTACTATGCTGTGCCAATTTATAACACATACGAGCAAAAAAAATATATTCACTTTGTTATGGAAAAAGATAAAACTAATTACACTATTCCATTTTTAAACAAGGTAGTGGAAAAAATATATTTTAAAGTGTATGACTATACTCAAGATTTTTCTTTTAAAATAAATAATGCTTATATAAAACTACCTTACTTACCAAAAATAAAATTAGAAATTATAGGTGCAAAAAATAACCAAATAACATTAGATGAAATAGATGATAATAACAGCCTTTTTGTATTCACTAAAATACCATATTATTTTTCTGTTATCCCTTTTATATTAGTAATATTAATTATTACTAATCTATTATATATTTTTTACAGGGAAATTTCTATTTTAGTAAAATTAATAAATAAACCTTTTAATGATTATATGATGTTTATAGGTATTATTTTATTTTTACTATTTTTTGAAGCCTTTAAGTTAATAGGTATGCAAAGTAATGATTTTAGCAATATGTTTTTATCATATTTATATATATTAAAAGAAGATAGCTACTTTTTAAGTATATTTATTTTGCTTTTTTATTCAGCTGTAAGGGTAAAAAGTAAATATGTTAGTTTATTATCATTACTGATTATTCTTGCCTTAGTTTCAATTCATATATTAGATATTGCACTTATAAAACTTTTTTCAATCCGTTTAAGGTTTGGAGAAGGTGCAGGGTTTATGCTTGATTATTCAGTTATATTAAAAATAGCACTTTCTTTTTTTACTACAAAAGCTGGAATATCTTCACTTATTCTTTTTACATATACCCTTATTTTTTCCATACTAATTGTAAAAAAGAAAAGCCTTTATGAGTTTTCAAAACAGGAAAATATAGTATTAATTTTATTATTTATTATTTTTATACCACTTTTTACAATTAAAATGGATGAAGTGCAAATAGATAATACCATATTACAACAAAGTATTGTGGATGCTAATATATCCCACACAGAAAAAAAGCCATATAGTAAAGAGAAAATAGAAGATATATTAAATACATTTAAGCTGGATTATAAATGTGTTAATGGAATAAATAGCAAAAAGAATGTAATAATAATTATTATGGAATCTGTATCTTCTTATAAAAGTAAACTCTTTAGTGGCTTTGATAATAAAACCCCTTATATTGATAGTCTAGGGGAAAACAATATATATGTGCCAAACTATTATTGTAACAATTATAACTCAAACCAAAATTTTTATAATATTATGACAGGTATTCCACTTATAAGCACTGTAAATAGTGATAGGAGAGATGTTAAAAAGCTATATGAAAACTCGTTTATAAAAAACTTCCAAAAACAAGGCTATATGGTAAAACTATATAGTGGAGTAGATAATAATTTTGACGGCATAAGTAAAATATCCAAAAATGCTGGTATAAATGAAATGTATGATGCTAATAATAAAATCTTTAGCCATATAGAAAAACGTTATCTTTTTAATGGTATAGAAGATGAAGAACTATATAATGTAGTATTAAATAGATTAAAACAATCAAATAAAAAACAGTTAGAATTAACTATTATAACAACCATGTCTACCCATGGACCATATATTGACCCAATCACTCAAGAGCTTTCTTATGATTTAACATTGGAATACTCAGATAATGCAGTAAATAACTTTATAGAAAAATTAGAAAATATGGGCTATTTTAAAAATGGAATAGTTGTTATTACATCAGACCATAGGGCAATGCTTACTGTAACAAATAAAGAAATAAAAAAATTTGGCAACTTCGCACACTCTGCTATTCCTTTAGTTATTATTAACGGTAAAAATAAACAAGCAATAACAGGCAGTTATTCCCATACTGATTTAGGTAAATCACTAGAATATTTAATGCTTAAAAAATCATGCTTTCATCAGTTTCAGTATAATATATTTTTAGATAGCAATAGTAATAATTTAGGGTGTATTTTATACCAGCAAGGATTAGATTTTTCACTTGTTGATGTAAAATGTGGTAATAGTTATGGGCAGGTATTGTTAGACGGAGATAACACAAGGTTTATAAAAGATAAATTAAATATAGATAATAATAAAAAACAAGAGATAATAGATTACATTAATTATATAAGAGTGGTGGAATAATAAATAATTTCAATATAATTGATAAAATCAATTTATGGTTATTATAATTATTGAAAGATATTGAAAATATCACTTTTAAAAAAGTTTAAATTATAAAAAAAACTACTAAAGTAAATTGTAATTTAAGCCGATAAATAATATATAAGGCAAGTAAAAAAATAAATGCCTTAAAAAAGTTTAAATTATAAAAAAAACTACTAAAGTAAATTGTAATTTAAACCGATAAAAGATAAATAAGGCAGTTAAAAAAATAAATGCTTTAAAAAAGTTTAAATTATTTAAAAAAATTACTAAAGTAAATTATAATTTAAACCGATAACAACAAAGTGAGGCAGTAAAAGAAATTAAACAGCTTACTTGAAAAAAGGAGCTACTTCTTTTCTCACAAAAACAACATAAATAAGGTAATTAGGGTGGAAACTATTTATCTTATATTTAATAAGGTATCAAAAAATTTGAGCCGATAAGGGAATACCCTTGTCGGCTTTTTTTGTTGCTTTTTTAAAAAATTAAATTAATGAGTATTAAAAATAAGTGTATGTATTTTTAATATTTTAAACAAATAGGTATCAAGAAAATTGAGCCGATAGGGAATATCCTTATCGGCTTTTTTGTTACCAAAACTATGCAAGGAAGTTTTTTAGATTATATTTTACTAATATCGTTGCGTTAAAAGGAAGTGGAGAGCCTGCAGTGGTAATGTAAAATTCATAATCACAACACAAAATTACTTTTTAAAAAACGTAAAATTTTTGCCAATGGAATTGCGTTTAAAAAGAGTAAAAAAATTAATGGCACTAAAAATACTAAATTTATAAGTAGTTTGGAGAGATTACTTATATGAAAACTGGAGGAAATCATGGCACTTTCAATCGTAAACAACCCAACATCAATAGGCGCTCAAGGTGGCGTAAATAACGTAAACAATAAACTTGCGAAAACGATAAAATCTTTATCAACTGGTTTAAGAATTAATACAGCAGCAGATGACGCATCTGGTCTTGCTGTATCAGAAAAATTAAGAGCACAAATTTCTGGTTTAAATAAAGCAGCAACAAACGCTCAAGATGCAATTTCTATGTTACAAACAGCAGAAGGAGCTATGGGTTCTATGACATCTATGGTTCAGCGTATAAGAGAGCTTGCAGTTCAAGCAGGGGACCCAGCATATACTACAAATGATAGAGCAATGTTACAACTTGAAGTAGACCAGTTAAAAGAAGAAATAGACAGAGTATCTACTTCTGCAGAATTCAACACTAAAAAATTATTAAATGGTGATGCAGCAGCATTATGGTCCACTTCTACTGATGATATAGAAGCAATAGTAAAAGGCGAAGCTTTAGAAGGTAACTATAAATTAACATATGATGTAGACCCAGGGCAAAACTCTGTTTATAAATCAAATATTATGCGTCTTGGTAAAGGCGAAATGTCTTATAATGTTGACCAAAACGGAACAAGTATCGCTAAATTTGATAATATACAAGGTATGCTTCGTGGTGATGATTTTAAAGTTACAGTAAAAGGTAGTGCAGCAACAACAGCAAGTGCAGTTTTAACAGGTGGTACAGGTGGATTTACTGAAGCAAATATGAACCTTGCAGGTTTTCAAGCAGCATCAGCAGCAGTAACAGGTGGTAATTCATACTCTATTGAAATAGAAGCAGTAGGGAAAAGAACTGCAAATGGAACAGGCCAAATTAAATTTAGAGTAATGAATACAAAAACTGGTGAAATTAGTGAATGGATTAATGCAAATGTAGATGGTAATGGAAATATTATTAATGCTTCTGCAATATCATCTAACCTTGTGGGCATCCAAAGTGCAGTATTAACTTCAGGAACTAATTCCTTTAATGCAGGTGCAACATGGGAAGCAGGTGATAAAGCGTTAATTAATGTATCAGGTGCAAGGGCAGAATCTGCAAACTCTGCAACAGTGCAAATAGGTTCAACTGGCTCTACATTACATATTACTGCTAATGCTACAAGTCAGGATAGCCCTATAAAACATACTATAAATACAGCACAAATAGATAAAGCAGGTAATGTATATTATGGAAGTATGGAAATAACATTTGAAAAAGGTAAAATAACTTCAGGAACTGCTACAATAGATATTCTTGGGGAAGGAGATGTGGCTTCTCGTTATACAAAGCTTTCTCAACTTGCACAGTTTACAAATACAGACGGCAGAATGGTGCTTGCAAATACACAAGAAATAAGCATATATGCAGGTAACGGTAAACAAGCAAAAGTTACACTTGAAGGAAGTGACACAATTAACGATTTAGAAGCAAAACTTACTCAAGCATTAGTAGAACAGTTAGATGCTGGTGCAGATAACGATAACCCAAATGCAACTAAAGTTAATAGAAACTTAGTTAAATTTGTAGAAGAACCAACAGGTGGCGACCATGCAGTAAAAGGCACTTTTGTTATCCAAACTGCTAAATTAGGTGAAGATTCTAACTTAACATTTGTAGGTGATGAGGCTGTGTTATCTGGTTTAGGTATTACTCAAATCCAAGAAGCAAAAGATTCTGCATTAAATGTAAGAGTATCTGATGCCCACA
>CALADT010000034.1 GCA_937890655.1 uncultured Mucispirillum sp.
TATAAACATTACCCATTAATAGCAGTTTATAAAAAATATGTATTAAACTCTATGGTTGATGATTATAATAATAAAAATTATAAGTTAATAAAAAGTATAGAAAAATATAATATTAAATATTTAGAAGAAAATGAAATATTACAGGCAGGCTTTAATAAAAATATTTTTATAAATATTAATTATAAAGAAGATTTAAAGTTACTGGAGGATATATGAGTAATTTAACAAAAATAATTATTGTATTAGTAATACTTGCTGTTATAGGTTTTGCAGGCAGGTCAATTTATTTTGCTGTATCAAATAAAACAGTTGATGAATTTGTGGACGAATTAAAAACAATAACAGAAGAAAGTGTAGAAAAATCTTTAGACAAAGCAGATGAAGCTGTGGAAAAAGCACTTGATAAGGCAGAAGAAAAAGTAAACCAAACAATGGATGAAACAAAAGAAAAATTACAAGAAAAACTAGAGAGGTAATTTATGAAAAAATATTTACTTTCATTAGCTGTATTACTATTTTTATTTAATGATAATTTTGTAGAAGCTAAAGAAGAAAAATCAGTTAAAAAAAGCGAAGCAGAAGAAACAACTGATAAATTTTTTAAAAACCTTATTAACGGTGTGGAAAAAACCACAGAAGAATCAGTTAAAGAAGTTTCTAAAGAAATAAAAAAAAATACAAAGAAATAATAATAAATAAAATATATAATAATATACTATAATCATTATATCTTTACTTGATTATTATATTATTATATGGTAACTATAAGAAAAAATAAAAGGATTAAGGTGTCAGTTATTATGAGTAAATTAAAAGTATGTGTTCATGGACTTGGAAATATTGGTAAATACTCAATAGAAGCAATAGAAGCAGCTTCTGATATGGAATGCGTTGGTGTTGTTCGTAGAGCATCATCTATTGGTAAAAATAAAAACGATTTAAGAGGGGTGGACGAATATTCATCTGTGGAAGATTTAATAAAAGCAAAAGGCAAACCAGATGTATGTTTAATTGCAACTCCTTCCCGCCATGCTTTTGATGATGATAGTTTATATTTAAAACATGGTATAAATACAGTGGATAGTTTTGATATCCATACAGAAATAACAGAAATAGTAGAAAAGTTAGATAAAGTAGCTAAAGAAAACAATGCAGTTTCTGTTACAGCAGCAGGGTGGGACCCAGGAAGTGATTCTGTTATGCGTGCTATGATGGAAGCTATGATGCCTGTTGGTGTTACTTTTACAAACTTTGGTCGTGGTAGAAGTATGGGGCATTCTGCAGCAGCAAGAGCAGTGGAAGGTATAAAAGATGCAGTATCTATTACAATCCCTATGGGTGGTGGTAGACATTCAAGGCTTGTTTATGTTGTTTTAGAAGACGGTATTTCTTTAGAAGAAGCAAAACGTAGAATAGGCAGTGATGATTATTTTGCCCATGACCCACTAGATGTAAAAGCAGTTGCAAATTCTGAAGAATTAGCAATGGTGTGTGATTCTTCCCATGGTGTATTTATTGAAAAACAAGGTGCTTCAGGCTTAACTGATAACCAAAGAATGTCATTTAAAATGGAAATAAATAACCCTGCACTTACTTCTCAAATTATGGTTTCATGTGCAAGGGCAGCATCAAGGTTAAATTCAGGTTGCTATACTATGATAGATATTCCACCTGTTTTATACTTAAATATGGATAGAATGACAGCAATTAAAAAATTAGTATAATTATAAAAAGCTCTAAATTTTAAAAGTTTAGAGCTTTTATTTTTATATATTTTACTTTTATATTGACAAAATAATGTAAGTAATAAACAATAGTATATTAGATAAAATAATAAATATACATTCAATATATGGTAATTAAAAAAATAGCATATATAATTTCTGTTAAAATAAAACATAAGTAGTATATATAAGGTATTTTAAGGTTTATTTACTTATGTTATTACTTACATTAGTAATAGCAGGCTGTAAAAATTCAGGGACTGAAAATCAGCAGTCAGTAGTAAAGGAAAGCGAAACAATGAAAACGGAAAAAACAATTATTGCTCATCGTGGTGCATCTGGTTATTTACCAGAACATACTATTGCTTCAAAAGTAATGGCTTACCAAATGGGGGTTCCTTTAATTTAACAGGATTGTGGTAGTCCATGACCATTATCTTGATAGAGTTACAAACGTTGCAGAAAAATTTCCTGATAGAGCAAGAATAGACGGCAGATATTATGTTATAGATTTTACTCTTGATGAAATAAAAAGTCTTGATTTTATGGAAGGTTTTGAAGTTAAAAATGGAGTAAAAGAGCAGGTTTATAAAGACCGTTTTCCTATGGGTAAATCTACTTTTAAAATACATACTTTAGAAGAAGAAATTGAACTTATTCAAGGTTTAAACCAAGTATTTGGAAAAGATATAGGGCTTTATGTGGAAACAAAAGCACCATGGTTTCATAAACAAGAAGGAAAAGATATTTCAAAAGCAACACTAGAAGTATTAAAACAATATGGATATACTTCAAAAGATTCTAATGTTTACTTCCAAACATTTGATTTTCCTGATTTAGTATATGTAAAAGAAATCCTTATGCCTTCTATGGGTATGGATTTAAAAACAGTTTTTCTTTTTGCATATAATGATTGGAACGAAACATATGAAAAAATGGAAGACGGCACATATAAACCATATGATTTTGATAAATTAAGAACACCAGAAGGTATGCAACAAGTGGCAAAATATGCTGATGGTGTTGGGCCTACTTATGATATGATTGTGGATAAAACACAGTCAACAAAAGGCAATATTGTAATAAGTGATTTTGTTAAATTAGCTCATGAAAATAATATGATTGTTCACCCATATACTATTAGGAAAGATAAACTTCCAGATTATGTAAATAATGTGGATGAATTATATGATATTATTCTCTATCAAGCAGGGGCAGACGGAGTATTTACAGATTTCCCTGATTTAGGCGTAAATTATGTAAAAAATCATAAATAATTATATTAAAATAATATAGAAAACCATACCCTGTAATAGTTAATATTGCAGGGTATTTTTTTACGAAAAATTATTTTGAACTTTTTTAAATTAAAAAAATCAATTCCCACTTTTGACTTTAATTTATAATTGTAACTAATTTATAATTATAATCTTTTTTATTACATTCTTTGAAATTTTCTTAAAAATATAAATATTTTCTTATAAAATATTCAACTGCTTGCGATTGCAGAACGGTTGCAGAACGGCTGATATTTTACCTGTAATTGTCTATTATTAAACATCGTTTTTAAGTGTCTTTTGACCTCCAAAAAAGGAGTGTTTAAAATGACAAAAAAACAAAATTCAACATCAATTTCAAATGAACTTTTTCAGAAACAATTAGACCTTGAAAAAGAAATGCTGGAAAGTGCTAGAAGTAAAATAGCCATAATCTATCAGACAGCCAAAGACAAAAAAAGAGAGAGTATAACTCTTTATGGTCAGAGTATAATGCGAACACAATTAACACTTGTGTCTGAAAAGATACAGGATTTTTTAGCAGAAGCAAATACAGGCAAGGCAGGAAGAAGACATATTGCAGTGAAGTATTTAAACTTATTTTCCGATATGAATATTATAGCATTCATAACATTAAAGTCTGTTATAGATAGTTTAACAAGCAGGCAGACATTATTATCAATCACATTAAAGATAGCTAATGCAATTTATCAGGAGTATAAATTGTCAGAGTTTGAAAGAGCCAACCCTGAATTATACAACCTTATGCACCATATAGTAAAAACACATCACGAGCAGCACAAAGCAAATGCTATGAGTGTTGCGATGAGCCGTAACAATATAGATGTTGAAGAATGGAGTAAGCAAGATAAAATACAGCTTGGCTCTAAACTTTTAGATATCTTTATAGAAACTACTGGGTTTATAGAAATTGTAGGAGATAGCAATAATAAAGGCACTGTAACAAATTATGTTGTGCCTACTGAAAAGTGTTTAGAGTTTGTTAAACGGACAGAAGATTTTGCAGGCTCTACTCCTGATTACCTGCCAACAATTATTAAGCCTAAGAAGTGGACAAATGTTTTTGACGGTGGTTATTATGCAAAAGTAAGAGAACTATGGCTTGTTAAAGCTAGGTTTAACCCTAAAGCTTATTTAGAAGAACTTAATAACCAAGATATGCCAACCGTGTATAATGCGGTTAATGCGGTTCAATCTACTAGTTGGCGAGTGAATAAAAGAGTGTATGATGTATTAAGTGCGTTGTGGAATAAACAAGACCTTATCCCAGACAAGAAAGGCAAATATTTAACAAATGAAGATGAGCCACTACCGATATGCCCTGTGTGTAAAGGACAGGTTGAAGTTGGTATGCACGAATGTTTTGGTGTTCCTGAAAATAAAGAGGCTTTCAAAACGTGGAAGAAAAAATCTACACAAGTCTATTCAGATAATATATCAAAAAGGAGTAAAAGATTAACAGTTATCAGGCTTTTAAAATTGGCAGAGAAATTTATAAATGAAAACAAAATATATTTTCCGCAACAGTTAGACTATAGGGGCAGAATGTATGCAGTGCCTAGTTATTTAAGCCCACAAGGGCAGGATTGGGGGAAAGGTTTATTAGAGTTTGCAAAAGCGAAACCACTGAATAGTATTGAAAGCGTTAAGTGGTTGGCTATTCACGGAGCAAATGTTTACGGGCAAGATAAATTAAGCCTTGATGACCGTTTTTTATGGGTTTTAGAAAACGAAGACAATATAAAAGCAGTAGCAAGCGACCCGATAAATAATACTTTTTGGCACAAAGCTGATAAGCCTACTCAGTTTTTAGCTTTTTGCCTTGAGTGGGCTGGGTATATGCAAGCTTGTAAAACTGGTGCTGTTTTTTATTCAAGGTTACCCATAGCAATGGATGGCTCCTGCAACGGCTCACAAATATACAGCCTGCTTTTAAGAGATGAAGACGGAGCCAAAGCAACGAATGTTATATCTAGTGGGAATAAGCCGTCGGACATTTACCAAATAGTAGCAGATAAAGTTATAGATAAATTAAAAATAGTTCAAACAACAGGGCAGGTAAGATATACAAAGACAGGCACAATAGCTTATGATGAAAAGCTTATAAGCAAATACCTACTTGATTTAGGTATAACAAGAGCGGCCACTAAAAGACAAGTGATGACAGTTGTTTATGCAGCGACATTTGATAGCTGTAAAGCATACACTTTAGATTGGTTAAAAGAAGCATTAAAAGAAAAGCCGAATAATGAACTAAATATGATTTACGACACCGCAACATTAAGATACCCTGCTAATTTTTTAGCAGAGCTTATCTGGCAGGCAATGCGAGAAACTATTGTTAAGGCTTACGAGGGTATGGAATATTTGCAGGCGATAGCGGGTATAATATCTAAACAGCAGTTGCCTATATACTGGACAACACCAACAGGATTTAAAGTATTGCAGGCAAAAAAGGAAGTTAAAGATATTAGAATAAGAAGCAGAATAGGAGCTGAAATTAACATATTTATTAAAGAAGAGACACCGAAGATAAGTGTAGGTAAACAGAAGTTAAGTGTAGCACCAAATTTTATTCACTCACTAGATGCAAGTGTGATGATGAAAACAATAGAGAAAGCAAAACATAAAGGCATCACACATTTTGCTATGATACACGATAGTTATGGCACACACGCAGCAGATGCTCCAGCATTAGCAAACATATTAAGAGAAGCTTTTGTAGAAATGTTTAGTGATAATATATTACAGAGTTGGACAGAAGAAACATTGCAGATACTGCCAAAGCAGGAAGATAAGAAAATAACTATCCCTAGTCTGCCTGCTTTTGGTAATTTAGACTTAAAGCAGGTATTATCCAGCCCTTATTTTTTTGCATAGTCAGTGTAAATATTTCAAGTTCACAGCCCTTTAATTTTAAAGGGCTTTTTTATTTCAATCAAAATTTTTATTGTAACACAAAAAATCTAATAATATCAAGAGTTTATGCCGAAAATGAAATATTTTATTTTTGACCTAAAATTTTTCTTTTACTATCAATGGTTTATAATTAATGGCACCTATAGAGAAAAAAGCAGCGAAAAAATCTGCAATCGTTTTATGGTTTTTCATAGTTCGTTTTGCATATAAATTCAATGCTTATTTTTCACGATTAGTTATATTTAGCTGACAGGGTTATTTAATATTATACCCTGCAAGTCTGTAACTAATTACAACTGGCTGACTTCTGATATTGGGGTATCACAGTAAAAGGGTTATCCAGAAAAAAGTATTGCATTAAGGGGGCAATACTTTCTCTTGCAAAACCATAGGTTACTAAAAATGCTAGCAGGCAACCAAAGTGCTGTAAGAGTTTTCTTTTTTTTGCGAACGATAGCGACCGACGGGAATAATAAAAATAATAATAACAGCCAAAAAAAATACTGGCTGTTATTATTCCCAGAGGGAGCAGGAGAGAGCAATGCCAATGGGGGTAAAGGGGGTTATAGGTTATATTATAATTATAATTTAAATATAATTTAATTATAATATTAATTATTAATAATAATTATTAAATATAATTTAAATCTTATTATATATACTTTTATAGTTTATATAATATACGTTCATTTTATACACTTTTTTTTGTCTTGGCAGGTTGGGTTTATTCCAGCCTGCCATTTTTTTTTATTATTTCGGAGGTGCGATATGGCAATAGAAGACACTGAAAGAGATACGCTAGATTATGCTTTATGGATAGCAAGAGAGAAAGAAAACCCGCACGGGCTAGGGGACTATCCTAGAAGAATGATAGTGTTAGAGAACAAGAAAAAAGAAAAACAGGAGAATAACAATGAAAGAAAAAATAGTATTGGAAGCAACAGAAGAGATTGCTAAGTTGCTTTATATGACAAGAGAAAGTTTAAAAAGCATGATTGATACTGCAGTAAAGGAGGTAGAAGGTGTAAATTTAAAAAACATAACTGATACTACAGAAAAAAGTATGGAAAAAGAAGAATGGATAAACTAAAAAATGCAAACCTTGAAAAAGTAAGCCAGTGTGCTTTTCAGAGCATAAACAATATTCATAACTACACACCAGAGGAGCAGTTATTGGGGGTGTCTTATGTGTTTTTATCTCTAATGAAACAATCAGGGTTAAGGTTGCCAGAGTTATTTGAAACAGTAAACAATATGGCTTATGAAAGTGAAACAAAAAAGCGTGTAGAGTTTAAAGCGGTAGATGATTATTTAAAAAGAAAAGTATTAAAGGAGATTGATTAATGGCAGACAAAAAAGAAAAGGCAGAGTGTTTTAAGAAGACTTACACAACGCCACAGGGCGAAGCGGCGTATCCGCATTTGGCAGAGCCACAGACAAAGTTTAACGAAGCAGGTGTTTACGATGTAACACTTTATTTTGATGCGGAGGCAGGAGGTAAGCTTCTTGAGATGCTGACCCCTGCTTACGAACAAGCTTGCAAAGAGGCAAGAGAAATATACGAGCAACAAAAGCCTCAGTATAAGAAAGATAACCCAGAGATTAAGTTTGAGCAGTTTTATCGGGAAGAAGTAGACGATGACGGTTTTGGAACAGGCAGGATATTTGTAAAGTTTAAAAGGCAAGCAACTGTGAAAACGAAAGATAAAAAAGTGATTGAGTTTTCTGTGGCGGTATTTGATAGACACAATCAGGCTATGCCGAAAGAGCTTGTTGCAAAAGCAAGTTCAGGTTCAATCATGAGAGCAGCCTTTAAAGCGAACCCTTATTTTGTAGCAGCAGGGGCAAAGGCGGGAATATCTTTACAGCTTGAGGCGGTGCAAATAGTTGAGTTGAAAGAATGGGCGGGCACAAAGTCTGCTGACAGCTATGGCTTTCAGTCTTTTGAAGACGAAGACGATGCATTCCTTTCAGAAAGTGCAGGCGATAATGGGTCAACATTCTAAAGCAACAATGCGGGTGCAGGCACGCAAAAAAGGCGGGCAGGTAAAGAGTAGTTTTGAGGCAAACATTGTAAAGCAGTTGGATAGTATAGGCATAAATTATAGCTATGAAGATTTAAAGCTACCTTACATAAAAGCCCATAACTATGTGCCTGATTTTATTTTAAAAGAGCAAGCGATAATCGTTGAAGCCAAGGGGTTGTTTGATTTAGACGACCGCTCAAAAATGATAGTTGTAAAAAAAACATATCCTGAATTGGATATAAGGATATTATTTCAAAACAAGAACACTAAAATAAAAAAAGGAAGTTCCACCACTTATGAAGACTGGTGTAATAAGTATGGCTTTATATGTGCCAGTGGGAAAATTCCTGATGATTGGTTAAATCATAAACCAAGTAAAGAACAAATAAAAGCGTTGGAGGAAGTTTATAAGAGACATTAACGACATAATAATTCATTGTTCTGCTACACCGTCTAGAATGGATTGTGGCCGAGACGAGATAGACAGGTGGCATAGAGAGCAAGGTTGGGACGGCATAGGCTACCACTATGTTATCCGCAGAAATGGTGCAGTTGAATATGGCAGAGCAGAGGAAAAGGCAGGAGCCCACTGTAAAGGGCATAATAAAGACAGTATAGGAATATGCCTTATAGGTGGCATAAAGGACGGCACAAAGGATACGCCAACGAATGACTATACAAAAGCACAGTGGGATACATTAGCAAGGGTTGTAAAAGAGTTACGAAGTAAATATCCAAAAGCTAATATTGTAGGCCATTGTGATTATGAGCCAAAGAAAACCTGTCCAAACTTTAACGTAGGGCAGTGGGTAAAAGAAAATAATATATAATAAATCAGCAGGGCTATAGTGCCCTGCTTTTTTATTTACCTTACAAAAGGAGTTGTTATGAGTAAGTATCTCTACCACACAGCCTGTCCGCGATGTAGAGAAAATGGCAGAGACCACAAAGGAAATAATATGGCAGTTTATGAAGATAATTCTACATACTGTTTTTCCTGTGGCTATACAGAGCAACCAGAAAGAGAAAGAAAGGAATACTATAAAATGGAGCAAAAAGAAAAGAAAGCAAACAAAACACCTATAATACAATCTGGCTCTTTTCAAAACTTGACAGCAAGGGGAATAAGTAAAGAGACCTGTGAATTGTATAATTACCAAATAGGGGAGTATAAGGGCGAGCCTTGCCAGATAGCAAACCTTTATGATGATAAAGGGCAGGTAATAGCACAAAAAATTAGAATGAAAGATAAAAAGTTTGTTATGCTGGGGGATAACTCAAAAGCCTTGATGTTCGGTCAGCAGTTGTTTAGGGGCTTAGATAGTAAACAGCTTGTTATTACAGAGGGCGAAATTGATTGTCTTACTATATCACAGTTGTGGGAAAATAAATATCCCGTAGTAAGCATTAAGAACGGAGCCTCTGCTGGCAAGAATGATATCTTAAATAATATAGAGTGGATAGAAGGTTTTGATAAAGTAATATTTGCATTTGATATGGACTATGTAGGCAGGCAAGCAGCCTGTGAGTGTGCGGAATTATTAAGCCCACATAAAGCATACATTGCACATCTTCCTGCAAAGGATGCAAACGAAGCATACCAAAAAGGCTTAGGGCAACAAGTCATTAAGTCTTTGTGGGAGGCAAGACCGTTCAGCCCTGACTACATTAAAACAGGTGCTGATTTAAAAGAAATATGTAAAGTATCTAGGCAAAAAGGATTGTCTATTCCATTTCCTGATTTAAATAACAAGATAGACGGCATAAGGAGTGGAGAACTGTTGTTATTTACAGCAGGTTCTGGGGTGGGTAAATCTACCCTTATTCACGAGATAGCATACTATCTGCACACAGAGCATCACTTACCTGTAGGTTTAATATGTTTAGAAGAAAACATTAGAACCACGGGGCAAAGATGGTTATCAATAGCGATGAATAAAAACCTACTGAAATCAGACACTGTATTTGACGAAGAAGAATATGAGAGAGCATATAAAAAAGCATTATCAGAGAATGTTTTTATATACTACCATTTCGGAAGTATGGACACAAAGGTATTGTTACCTAAAATCAAATCAATGATTAAAAGCTTAGGCTGTAAAATTATAGTGTTAGACCACATAAGTATAGTTGTGTCTGGGCTTGATGAAAAAGAAAACGGAACTGATGAAAGGAAAACTATTGATATGTTTATGATACAACTAAGGAGCTTGTGTGAAGAAACAGGAGTAACAATACTTGCAATTAACCATTTAAAAAGAAGTAGCGTGAAAAGCTATAACGAGGGCGGGCAGGTATCCTTAACGGATTTGCGAGGCAGTGGTGCATTAGAACAGTTATCAGATATTGTTATTGCATTAGAGCGAAACCAGCAGGGAGAAAAAAGTAATATTTCAAAAATAAGAATACTTAAAAACCGCCCTACCGGTATATGTGGCGAGAGTGATACCCTTATATATTCAAGAGAAACAGGGCGGCTTATTGCATATAACGGGGAAGACACAAATATAATACCTGATTTTAATGCAGATAGAAACAATGAGGGGTTAGACGATGTCCCATTCTAAAACACTGCTGGATGCCATATGTGAGTTGTTAGGTGTCGCTTACGAACAAGAGTTTAATATAGGGGATATTACTTATAAGATAGTGCCTTATCGTCTTATGAAAAAATACCCCTATGGCTATCAGATAGAAAATTTTGAAAACATATTGCAGGTGGTAATAAATGGTGGAAAGCAGGAGTGAGCTAATAAAAGCAGTAGTTAGTGAAATAAGAAACCCTGTAAACAAAACACAAAAAGATTATAACAGGTATATTATTGATTGTTACAGTGGCTCAGGTATTAAAACAATAGAGATTACAAATTTCGCAGGGCATTTCTGCATAATAGTTCATTATCAAGAAACGCAAAAAGAAACAAGTTACATAGTAGAAAAAGGTTTAAGCACACTTAAAGGTGCATCATGTTGGCAAGGAATATCTCTTACACCTAGAAGCCCAGCTTATATAAAGTTTAAAGAAGAATTAGAAAAAGGAGTATGTTATAATGTCTAGCCCTTATTTACTTATAGACGGGGATATATATATATACAGAGCTTGTGCTAGCTCAGAAAAGGTTATTAATTTTGACGGGGACAACTGCTTTTTGTTAGGTAGTTTAAGTGAAGCAAAAGAAATATTTGTTAGCGAAATGTCAGGGTTTTTAGAAAAGTTTAACACAAGCCAGTATATTATAGCCTTATCGGATAAAGATAATTTTAGGAAGTCCATATTGCCAAGCTATAAAGCTAATAGAAAGAATAAGCCAAAGCCTATGCAGTATAATTTTTTAAGGGAGTGGGTAGAGCAGGAGTATAAAACAATGTGCCGTCCTGGTTTGGAAGGCGATGACGTGCTAGGTATTCTTGCCACAAGTCCTACAATAATAAGCAACCCTAACAAAATAATAATATCACTTGATAAAGATATGAAGACACTTCCTGCAAAATATTATGACAGCTTTAATGATGAGCGGAAAAGAATAACAGAGCAGGAGGCGAACTATAATCATATGTTGCAGACGTTAATAGGAGACACGGCAGATAACTATAAAGGCCTACCAGGCGTGGGTAAGGTTGGTGCTGAAAAGATTATTAACCAAGATATGTCGTATATTGATATGTGGCAGGCAGTAGTAGAGGCTTACAAGTCAAAAGGTTACACAGAAAAAGATGCTTTAATACAAGCAAGAGTAAGCAGAATATTAAGGCATTGCGACTATGACTACAAATATAAAAAACCTATTTTATGGAATATAGATAGGGATAGGAGTTAAAAATGTTTGATACTTATAAAATACCAGAGCAGTTAATAAGTGATTTAGAGAAATTATTTCCTGATAAAGAAATAATTCCAGAAGATAGTCTGCAAGAAATATTTTATTATGCAGGAGTAAGAAGAGTGATAGATACTTTAAAACGGATGAAAACAAAACAAGATAAAAAAGGAGGTGTTTAATATGATAAGTGCAATATTTTTGTTTTTATTATCTAGTTATATAGAAGATTATGAAGATTAGGAGGTTAAAATGTGTCAACCAAAAACAAGACCTATACCGCAGGCTAGCACCAAAGCACCGCCACCGCCAGAAGAAACAGCACAGAGTGTAACAACGGTGCAGGATGAAGAGAACGCATTAACTATTAAAAAGAAAAAGAAAGGTTTGCAGGGTATGCAAAATTACGGAGCAGGTGCAAGCCCTTTAGCAATACCAAGTAAGGGGAGTTTAAATGTCCCATAACTATGAAGCAGTAGGGGAGCAGAGATATAAGGCATTAGAGCAAGACAAGTCTTTTTTTATAGAGACGGCTAAAGAATGCTGTCGTTATACTATCCCTACATTGCTTATGTATTTTGAAGATAGTAAATATAGGCAACATAGGATTGATTATCCTTACCAGTGCTTAGGTGCCAATGGAATAAGTAATCTAGCAAGTAAGCTATTAACAGCATTAACACCAAGCAACCTTCCGTTCTTTAAGTTTATGATATCTGATTATAACTTAATAAAAGAGCGTTCGCAGGAACTGGCAGACTTTAAAGTGATAGTAGAGAATATGTTGTCAGATTATGCTTTACAGGTAACAGACCTTATAAAGACAAGCAATGACACTAGCTTTCTTTATGAGATGTGGCAGTTACTTTTAGTATCAGGCAATGTTCTTATAAGAGACCCAGACGACAATAGTAATATTAGGGTTTATTCCTTAAGAGATTATTGCGTAAGGAGAGACAGGGCAGGCACCCCAATAGAGATTATCTTGCGGGAAAATATCAGCCCTGATGTGTTACCAAAGGAAACAGTAGAACAAATAAGGCTTAAGTTAAATATGCCGTCAGAAGATAAAGATTTACCGTCAGACAAAGAGAAAGAGCAAGAAGACTATAATATATATACCTACTGTAAAAGAGAGCAAGGCAAATGGTATATACACCAAGAAATCAAAGGAATTATTATAGAGGGCACAGAACAGGTAGTGCCACTTGATGCCTGCCCTTTCATTGCATTAAGAATATTTAATGGTGCAGGGGAAGATTATTCAAGAAGTTATGTATCTAACTATTTAGGGGATTTGAAATCCTTAGACGGTTTAAGCCAGGCTAGTATTGAGGCGGCTGCAATGATTAGCCGTCATATTCTTTTAGTAGACCCTACAGGGCTTACAGATAAAGACGATGTAGCAGAAGCTTTAAACGGGGAAACCATAGACGGCAGACCGTCGGATGTATCCTTCTTGCAAGCTCAAAAAGGTTATGACTTAAGGACAGTATCAGAAGAGGCAAGCAAGATAGAGCAGAGACTTAATAGGGCTTTTCTTGTAACTAACGGTATGATAAGGGATGCTGAAAGGGTAACAAGAGAAGAGATAAGGGAAGTGGCAAGAGAGATAGAAGAGGCGTTAGGTGGGTTATATTCTACCTGCTCTCATGCCTTTCAAGTGCCATACTTAAAAAGAAAGCTTTATAAGTTAAGAAAGATGAAACTACTTCCACCCCTTGATAATAATATCAAACCCGTAATCGTTGCAGGCTTTGAAGCATTAGGCACGAACTCTGAAAAAGATAATTTAGTGGAGTTTATAACTTATGCAAAAGACTTAACAGGTGGTAACTTATCTTCAGTATTCAAGCCAAATAACCTTATAAAAAAGGTAGCTTCTATTATGAGTATAAATTTAGACGGGCTTATATATACTGATGAAGAATTAGCACAGCAGAAAGCAGAGGCGGCACAAGCACAGCAGATGCAGCAGGGAGTGGATATAGCAAAAGCGGCAGTTCCAACAATGGTTGGTAATGCTGAAACGTTAATGCAAATGGCGGGTGGTATGCCACAAATACCGCAAGGAGAATAAAAAGTTGGGTGACAAAACAGAAACACAAGCACAAGAACAAAAACAGGCAGAAGGCGTGGCGGAAAACAAAAAGGTTAATGACACGCAAAACAAGACGGAAACAAAAGCTGATACTAAGAAGCCTAATAAGTCAGGAAACAATAATGATAAGACAGCAAATAAAATTATAAGGGTGGATTATTAGTATGTCAGAAGAAACAGTATTAAACCAAGATACATCAACAGATAATATTGTGTTACCGTCAGACGAACAAGTAAAAGTTCCTATCACTGACACACCTGTAACACAGGCAGACGATACACCGCAGGAAAACACGCCTGAAGATGTAGACAAGCCAGCAGAAACAGAAACTGTTACTAAAATAGATGTGTCTGCATATGAAAAAGAGTTCGCAGAAAATGGCTCTTTATCAGAAGCAAGTTATAAAGCACTTGAAGATGTAGGTATCCCAAAAGAGATAGTGGATAGATATATTGAAGGCAGAACTGCTTACACACAAAATTATGACGAGCAGGTAATGGCAGTAGCTGGTGGTAAGTCGGAATACGAACAGTTAGTTAAGTGGGCGTCTGAAAACTTATCAGAGACAGAAAAGCTAAGCTATAACAAAGCCGCCACAAGTGGCGATATAGAGCTTGCAAAACTTGCAACAGCAGGGCTTGTTAGTAAGTATAGGTTAGCAGGAAACCAAGTGTCTGCAAAAACATTTGAGGGCGAAACAGGCGGAACAAGTCTGTCGGTTTATAATTCTATGTCAGAGTTGGTGGTAGACCAAAAAGATGAAAGATATAAGACAGACCGCCGTTATAGGCAAGCTATAGAAGATAAAGTAAAAAGGTCTATTGAGGCAGGAACATTGTAATGATTACATTAAGTATTTTAATATTATTGTTTGTAGTGTTTTTTATATTCTATAAGGATATAAAAAATTTATGTATACGGATAAAAAATAAGCTTATAGTTTTTTACCAAAAGATAAAAGACAAATTAAAAAAAAATAATGGAGGTTGCTTATAGCACACACAGAGTTAGGACAAATCAACGGGACAGGAGATAAGAAAGCCCTGTTTAAAACAATGATTACAGGGGAAGTTATTAAAGCTTTTGATGAGACAAGAGTTGCACGCCCTTTTGCAAGGGAAAGAGTTATCCCCCACGGCAAGTCTGCCAGCTTTCTTGTTTATGGAGTAGCAGGGGCAAAATACTTGCCTAGAGGCTCAAAAATAGAAGGGTCTAATAATATGTTACATTCTGAAGTAACTATCAATATTGATGATATGCTTATATCAGATGTTAAGATATTAGATATTGACGAGGCTATGATGTATGAAGATGTAAGGGGAGAGTATGGGACACAGCTAGGCAGAGCGTTAGCAAATGCTGAAGATAAAAACCTTATTCAGCTTATGTGCTTAGCAGGTAGAGCAACTGCATCGCAGAACGATATTAAAGGTGGCACTCAACTTTCGGCAGCAGATGCAGATACAAACGGTCAAACTCTTGCAGACCTTATCTTTAATGCAAGACAGACATTGGTGGAAAAATCCGTGCCGTATGCAAAAGGCGAGTGGGCTTTCATTACCACACCAGCAATGTATTCTTTACTTGCTATGACAAAAGATATTATCAATAAAGATTGGGGTGGTGCAGGTGTATATGCTGACGGAACAGTATTAAGGATTGCGGGCTTTGATATTATAGAAAGCAACCATGTTCCTTCCACAAACATTACACAAACCACAGGAACCAATAACACGTATCACGGTGATTTTACAAAAACACTTGGTGTATGTGTATCTAAAGGTGCAGTAGGCACTGTTCGTTTAAAAGATTTAGAGCTAGAGATGACAGCACCAAAAGGCGATTATGCCATTGAGAACCAAGCAACATTAATGGTTGCTAAATACTTACAGGGACACGGCATATTAGAGCCAAGACGAGCAGTAGAAATATTAAAAGCATAAAATCAGGCGGGGCAACCCGCCTTTTTTATTTAGGAGTTATAATGACAAGATTAGAGGCAGTAAACAGAATATTACTTTCAATAGGGGAGTTACCTATTGACGATTTAGATTTTGCACCTACAGAGGTAGAGCTTGCCTTGACACATTTAGATATGGCAAGTAAAGAAGTCCAGCTTGACGGTTGGTATTTTAACACAGAGATAGTTGACTTAAAGCCTGATAGTCAAGGTCATATATTCCTACCTTATGATAGCATTAAGGTGGTTGATTTGCCACCATATGTTATATGTATTAACAATAAATTATATGACCAGGCAAGGCAATCATTTGTGTTTAATAAAAACATTAGGTGTAAAGCAATAAAGGCGGTGGATTTTGAAGACATCCCTTTATCCTTTGCATTATGGGTAACATTAAGAGCGGCTAAAAAATATCAGAACAACACATTAACATCTGGTTTTTTAGCAGAGAATTTGGAAAAGGAAGAATTAGAAGCAATGCTTTTAGCAAAACGAGAGCATAGGCAAGTTACAAGGCCTAATGTGAAAGGCTCAAGTGCAGGCTACGATATTAAGAATGTATTAAGGCGGTAATATGGCAAGTGGTTTAATTAAAAGAACTATTAAAAATATGATAGGTGGTGTATCACAGCAACCACCACTACAACGGCTAGAAAGCCAATGTGAAGAAATGATAAACTGTGTCCCAAGTTTAACAGAGTTTTTAAAAAGAAGAAACGGGCTAAAAAAGATTAGGACATTAGATGTGGATATTGACGATGATGCTTTTATAGGGTTTATAGATAGGAGCGATACCGAAATGGGTATTGTTATTGTTGATAAACACGGTAATGTGTCAGTATTTAATTCACTTGGAGAGCAGATAGGTAAGAGCGTTCAGAACGAATACTTAAAATCTAGCAACCCAAAAGATGATATAAGGCTATGCACCATAAGGGATTACAACTTTCTTCTTAATACCAAAAAAAAGGTAAGGACATCAACAACCTATCCTAGTTGGTTTACAGAGCATTTAGTATTTATCAAGCAGGCCGCTTACGACCAAATATATACAATTAATATTGGTGGCAAAGAGTTCACGTATATAACACCTAAAACAGATAATGGCGGGACATATAAACTGTCTGTAGAGACTATTGCAAACGAGCTTGTAAAATTAATAAAAACACAAAACACAAACGTGGGTTATGAAAAAGTATGGCAGTGTAAGAATAGGGCTGATGTGGGTAGAAAAAATAAACCACCACATTTAATTATTGATGATTCAAACCTAGAGGGTCGTATTTGTGGTTCAACCATAATAATTAAAGATGAATATGTTAATGGAGACGGCGGTTATGAAAGTGGTGTATATGAAGACTGCTCTGCTAGGTTAGAGTTTTATGGGTATGTATATGACACCCTTTACAAGATAACTGACACCGCACCTATAGGAAATATTGGTCGGGTAGAGAGCAATGTTTATAGGCGTTTTAGATACATTTTTCCTAATCCACCAGCGAGTGCTGTAGATATATCTAATATCTATCACGGCAAGGGAGTTATAAAGATAATGACCAATGCTGAAGTTACCACAGACGACGGGTATTCAAATAGTTTTATAACTTCTTTTTCTAATAAGTGTTATTCCGTATCAGACTTACCACTAAATGCTTTTGCAAATTATACATTAAAGGTTATTGGCGATGTGGCTAATAATGCAGATAATTACTATGTAAAGTTTGTGTCAGAAAATAATGCACCGTCTAATGTGGCTAGTCGTGGCGGTTGGAAAGAAACAACCAACCATACTTTTAGAATTAGCTTTTTTAAAAACACAATGCCAGTATTGCTAAAATTAGAACATAATGCAATCAAGGTGGAAGAAGTAGAATGGGAGGCCACAAAGGTTGGGGATGAGGAAACCAACCAGGCACCGTCATTTGCTGGCAAATGTATAAAAGATATTTTCTTCTATAAAAACCGTCTTGGTTTTCTTACAGAAGAAAGTGTTGTTTTAAGTGAGGCGGGGAAATATTTTAATTTCTTCCAAACGACTATGCTAGCATTGCTTGATAGCGACCCCATAGATATTGCAGCAAGTGGCGTAAGGGCGTCTGCATTAAGATATGTGGTGCCTTATGCTGAAGGGCTGTTCGTTTATTCTGACAGAACGTTATATTCTTTAGAGAGCGGAGAAGTATTATCTACAGCTAATGTAGAGTTAAAGCCTATATTACAGTTTGATGCAAGCTTATCGGCGGCTCCTGTTGTGTGTGATACAAGCATATATTATGTAAATAGTCAAGACGGTTATAACCAAGTAAGGGAGTATAAGCCAAATAGTAATAGCGATAGTTATGGTTATTCAAATAACATAACTTCCCACGTTCCTAAATATATTGAGGGCGATGTAAGGAAGGTGTGTGTATCCCTTGAAAATGGTATAATGTTTATTAGCAATGGAACAAACACTATATACTGTTACAGCTTTATAAAAGATAATGGCGAGTTATTATTATCAAGCTGGCATAAGTGGGAATTTGCAGACAAAATCCTTAACATACATTTATACCAAAACAAGTTATTTGTAATTTATACCAAGTGGACGGGGAGGCCGTATTTTGGGAGTATCAATATAGGAGAAGGAAGCGACCACGATTTAGCGGACACTGAGGGAAATTATAAATCAAGCTACACTTATTCTACTTATTATTTAAGAGATAGTTCAGGCAGGGTGCAAGACATACCAACCTTAATAAGAACTATGACGTTAAAGTATAAAGCAGGCAGTGTTTTTAAATTAAGAGTGTTTAGGAAAGGAAAATTAGAAGAAAGGAGTATGGGTAAAAATAGAGGCTTTATAAGGTTTTTAGCCATGAGTAAGAACGAAGATTTAAGAGTAACAATAGAAAGTTTTGAGGGCAACCCCTTTAATATTATTGAGACAGATATGGAGGTAATACATGCAAGTAGGAGTTAAGAGCTTAAATAGTGGTGCTGTTTTAGATAGAGTTTTGATGTGCAATGTAGATACGATGCTTTATGATTATGTATCAAAAGATAAGATAAAAAAGTTTTGGGATAACCTTTCTGATGAAGATATTGCAGAAATGGCAAGCTGGACATACCAGCAGTTTTTAGAAAGAATAAATAAAGCATGCTGTTATTACTTAAAAAGAAATGGCAAGATTATAGCAATAGGTGGGACATACCCTGATGATGCAAGAATTTGCCTGTGGTTGCTTGTAACAAGGCAAGCAAGCAAATACCCATTAAGTTTAATAAAAGCCGTTAGAAAGGGAATTAAGAAAGATTTAGGCATATATCCTAAAAACGTTTTCCACAATGTAATTGCAATGCCTAACAGGTTAAGTATTAACCATTGTTCTTTTTTAGAGAAAGTATTGGATATGGCACATTTAGGTGTTATGGATACATATGCCCTGTATGGGGCAAGCCAAAAGGAGCTATTTGAATGTGTGAGCCAGTAAGTATTATAACAGGTGTTATGGCGGCAGTAAGCACTATTGCCAGCACAGCAACGACTATTGTAGCAGAAAATGAAGCCATAGAAGCACAGAATGAAGCTAATATCCACAATGCTAATATTGCCATAGAAGAGGCTAACGACCTATCTAAGCAGGAGGGTATAGCCGAACAGAACGAACAAAAGGCAGCGGCAGAACAGACTATGCAACTTAAAAGGGCTAATATGCAAAAGTCGGCAACAGCAAGGGCACAAAGCCAAACAGAGGGCAGGGCTAGTGAATTAGTTGCTAACGAATATGCAAGGATGTTAGGTAACGATACCAGCGTTGTTCAGCAGAATTTGGCAATATCTAAACAACAGCATAATATGGCAAGAGATATGTATGTTAAATCTGCTAAAAACCAAATAGCAGGTATGCAGGATATGAAGCAAGGCAACCAAGCAATGCGGTATACAGCATTAGGGGTAGATTTAGTTAACGCAGGCATGTCAGGCTATAATAAGTTTAGCAAAAATAAAGATATAGGAAGAGGATAAAATGAACGAATTTGGTAGAAGTAATTTAGGAATACAACCAAAACAAAGATTGATGACGGCAGGGTCTTTTATAAACCCTGTCCGCACATATGACAGTAACGAACAAATAAGAATAGTAGAAAGCTTTAGGGGGTTATCAGCCCGAACAGATGACCTTATAGACGGTTTTATAAAAAAGAAACAAGAGGAAGGCCAAGCAAAAGCAGATGAGATGTTTACAGAAGCTTTAGAGAACCCGAACCACCCAGACCACAATATGGCAATCAATATGCTTGATAAGCAAAAGAAAGAAGTAGTAAAACACCCTAACCTTTTATCTACAAGCTATTGGGCTCAGAAGTATTTATTTGACGCACAGGCGGAACAGTTAGCAGAAAAAGAGAAAGGCGAGTTTTTATTAGCACTTGATAAAAGTAGGAACTTAACCCCTGATGAGTTTAAGATGAAAGCAGGGGAAATAAGAAGAAAGATAGAAGAAGAAGTTGCCACATACCCTGCGGGCGTTGGTCGTGCTTTTCGTCGTTTGCCACGAGACAAAATGTTACTGCATATGCAGGATAAACATTTTACTATGGTAGCAGAAAAAAACAGTGAGTTATTAGACACTGCTTTAAGAAATAAATACCGTAACATTATGGCAAATAGTGATGACGGCATAGATAGTATCTATAGAAACACTACTATATCAGATGACACTATTTCTCTTGCCTGGAGTGATTTAACGCCAGAGATAAGAAAGGGGTTAACAGAGACTGCAAAACAGTATGAGAAAGTATCAGGCAGGGTTGTGCGGTTTGATAAAGCCACAGGAGAGATAGTAGACATTGACGATAGGGAAAAGGTGTATGAATATATGGTTGTTGCAAATAGTGATTTACCAGATAGGCTTATCGCTCAAATGGTTGAAGCAGCGGGAGCGGGTAGAACACCAGAACAAATACACACCCAGCTTGTAGAGACTATCACATCACTTATACAAGAAACACCAGACAGGGCGGATGAGCTGGAGGCATTATATCTTGTTACTTTAAATAAAGCAAATGAGAGTAGCGTTTTACAAGATAAGGTTAACTCTTGGGATGTTACAGATACGCTTATACACTCAAAAGAGATAGCATTGTTTGATATGGGGCAGGCACATTCCAAAGTAGAAGATTTTAAAAGAGTTGCTATAAACGCAGCGGCTATCCAAGAAAGTAATTACCAACTAGAAAAAAAGAAGAACTATGATAAGGGAATGAAATTCTTTTGGGACTTACGAGCAAATGGGGAGCTTGATGATGACGAAGTTATGAGAACACCTGTTGCAGAGCTTGCAAAAAAATATGGGTTTAGTTTAGAAGTCTATGGCGAAGCATTAGCAGATTATCAAAAAACAGTTGCGGATAGAAACACTAGAATATACACTCAATCAGACCTGCATACTAAAAACCATTATATTACAGAGATAAGGCAGGGAAGGATTTCTAATAGAGAAGATATAGTAAAGGCTTACCGAAACGGCATTATTCACGGTAACGACTATAAGGAGATATTAAACGAATTTGAAACACATGGTGGTGCCAGTGGTAGCCAAACAAGAAGTTTAATAAGGCAGTCTATGGAATATGCTATAAACCATATTAATGAAAAAATAGGAACAATAAACCCTACCCTAGCTAATAACGCCATAAAGCAGTTAGAGGCCCAAATGTGGCAAGCGTATAAAAATGGCGAATTCTCTGACGTGTTTACAGGGTATGAAGCAGCGGATAAAATAATCCAAAGGCTTGGCAACCTTTCAGCATTTAAAGATTTATTTGCTAACCCGTCTAACCCACAACCAGACGAACTACAAACAGTAAAACAGTTTAAACAAGGCACTGTTGACAGTTTAGGAAATATGGAGTATGATGAAAAAGAAAAGATAGCAAGCCCACAGATATATGTTCCAGCAGGCATTACATTTGATGAGTTTAAACAGTCAGATATTAGCAAAGCTATGACAGGGCTTGGAATAAGTGAAGAACAAGTTAAAGAATTGTTTAATACACTATCTACTCAATCACGAGAAAAAGATAAACAAGTAAGGGAAAAAGATATTCGGAAAATCTTAAAAGACGGTAATTACGATATAGAAGACCTTGCGGTAATGGTTAAGGAAAGGCCTGATATTGTGAAAGAGATGACAGGGGTAGAAATGGAAATTGTTAACGGGGTTGCAGTGCCGAAAGATAAAGAACAGCAGAAACACTTTAGGAGACATATGATGTCTGGAGACACTGTGCCTTATGCCTTAAAGATGATTTCAAGAGCTAGGCGGGTTGAAAATGCACTATCGTTTATAAGGGATTGATATGAAAAAAATAATCACACTATTTATTTTATTAATTGTTTTTTCTTGTGGCAAAAATAGTCAAAACAATAATTTAGTAGCCACATATACAGATAATAACACAGTAATAAGCCTTGCTAACGAGATATATTCTGATGGTTTAGTGTATAAGAATTTAAATAAAGTATTTTATGATACCCTATTTAATATTGACACAAAGGAAATAAATAAAGAAGCTTATCAATGTAACAAGTCCTGTTACTCAAAATTAGCAATGTTAGAGGCCATTATGCTGTTAGTTAATGATAAGGCGAAAGCGAGTAATCTTACGTTCAACACAAAACCATTTTACAAATGGAAAGAAAAGGTAATTAATGGCGAAGACATACCGCTTAATTTTTTTGATAATATAACCCCCACTCCCTAGCTTTTCCAACTTGGGCAGGGAAAAGAAAAAGCATAAGAAAATAGAAAATTTATAAAGGGATAACAACCCTTATGTAGCCAGTAGGTAGAAATACTTACTGGCTTTTTTTTACAAGGAGACACTATAATGAATAATGATATACAAATATTTAAGAAACAGGAATTAGGACAAGTAAGAATAGCGGGGGATAAAAATAACCCGCTTTTTTGTTTAAGAGATGTATGCGACGTGCTAGGTATTGATAATAACAGAAATGTAAAAGCTAGTATTATCAATGAGTTTGGAGATGGCGTCCACCAAATATACCCCATCTCTGATACGATAGGCAGGCAACAACAGGCTACATTTATCACAGAGCCACAACTTTATTTTATATTAATGCGAAGTGATAAGCCAAAAGCGAAACCATTTAGACAGTGGGTAGTAAATGAGGTGTTACCTTCTATTCGCAAGACGGGCAAATATGAAACAAATACTCAAGCCATAAGTAAGGAAGAGTATAGCTTAAGGTTAGAAGAAATAAGACAGCATAAAGCCGATACTCTTATGGCACTTGCCAATAAATATCGCGATAAATGTAATGGCAGATATTCTCAAATACTAGATAGTTATGCAACGAAGGAGCTTGTAGGAGAGCATATCTTACCACTTCCAGAAAGAAAGGAGCATTATTACACAGCAGAAGAAGTGGGACAATTACTTGGTATATCCGCTAATAAAATAGGTAGGATAGCTAATAAACATAACCTTAAAGTAAATAAATACGGGGAATGGTTTATTGATAAAGCTAAACACAGCAATAAAGAGATAGAGAGTTTTAGATATAACCAAGCAGGAATAGATAAAGTAAAATATATTCTTGCTAGCACAGAAAACAAATAAGGAGATATAAAATATGAACTTAATAGAAAAAATCAAAGCAAACAAACAGAAACAAAACCAAACGTTTATTAATCCTGACACAGTAGATGTAGTCATAGATAACTACGACGAAATAAAAAAGGCTTTAAGTTGTGGCTATAGCTACAAAGATGTGGAAGTAGCATTATTTGATAATAGCGTAAACAATACTGTTATTGCTGATATATGCTATATTGCAGGTAAGGTATTAGAGAAATATAACGTGGCAACTGCACAAGCAGAAAACAAAACAGAGACACAGGCAGAAAACAAAACAGAAACAAAAAAAGGAATAGAGCAATGTGTATCGCACAAACCGTCGCGAACATCTATCGCAAAATATATGCGAGACAATAATGTGTCAGGCTATGCTATGGAGTTTTTTATAGGCAATGACCGACATTATAGACATGTGCTATGGGTAGTATCTTCTAGTGCTGAACAAGCAAAAAATACTGGCGTTGCCTACCTTCGCGATAAAGACCAAAAAAGTGGAAGGAAGAACTCTTACAGAATAATTGATATTAAAAAAATGACTTACAATGAGTATCTAGAAAAATATGGCTATTGGCAAGATGAAAATTAAGCAGGGTTAAAAGCCCTGCTTTTTTATTTAAGGAGTTATAGAAAATGGAAAAAATGAAATATATTAAAAGTCCTATAAAATATGTAGGCAGTAAAGAAAAATATTTAAATCAAATAATACCTTTATTTCCAAAAGATAGAGAAATTTTTATAGACTTATTTACAGGTTCAGGGGTTGTTGCTGCTAATGTTGTAGATAAGTATAAAAAAGTTATAGCAACAGATAACAACAAATACATTGTAGGTTTGCTGAAGGAAATGAAAAGTTCGCCAGGGGTTTTTATGGATAGAGTTGTATATATAATAAAAAAGTATGGCTTTTCTTTTACGTATAAATACGGGGCCGACAAATATAAAGAAATAACAGGCACAACTAACCCTGACAGGTATTTATTTTTATTTAATAAAGAGCCCTTTTACAGATTAAGAGATTATTTTAATTTAATCATAGGCTATACTCCAGATAGGGCTCTGGATATGGAATTAATAGCAATGTATTTTGTGTTGCTTACTTATGGCTTTACTGGTGGCGTTCGTTTTAATAAGCGGGGGTTGTGTAATCATACACCAGGCAGATGCGACCTTAACTCTTCTATAATGAAAAAGTATGAGGAGTTTACAAAAAAGATATACTGTCCTACTTTAACTTTTCACTCATTTGGTTTTGAGCGGGCAGTAAGTGGTGCCCGTATGGATGCCACTAATACTTTTATTTATGCAGACCCGCCATATTTACAAACAAACGCACAGATAAATAAAGCTTGGAATAAGGAATGCTTAGAGCTCCTATTGGCGTCTTTATATGAATTCCATCTTATAGGTGGTAAGTTTGCATTATCTGAACTTATAAGCTATGAGGAAGAAGATAATACTATTTTAAAAGAGTGGATAGAAACATATGGCTTTAATATTCACAAAATAAAGACCAATTATAAAAATTGTAGCCATAACAAAAAAGACAAAACAAAAGGTGCTGTAGAAGTGCTGGTAACAAATTATTAAAAATAAAGGAGTTAATAATGAAAGAATTAATAAAAATAGAAAAACAAACAATTAATAATGAAGAAGTAAATAGTGTTAGTGCGAGAGACTTATGGGTTGCATTAGGAAGTAAAAAAGATTTTTCTACTTGGATAAAAGCAAGGTTAGAAACTTGTTATGCCATTGAAAATGAAGACTATTTCTCACTCCCCCAAATAGTGGAGCGAGAAACAGGGGCGACAAAAAGGGTTGAATATATTATATCTTTAGACCTTGCAAAAAATATAGCAATGCTTGAAAGAAACGAAAAAGGTAACCAAATAAGGAAGTATTTTATAGCTTGTGAAAAAGAATTAAAAGCACAAGCCCCGCAACTTCCACAAACATATTTAGAAGCACTTGAAAGTTTAATAGAAAGCGAAAAAAGAAACCAAGAGTTACAAAACAAAATAGCACAGGATAAATCAAAAGTCATGCTTGCTGAAGCTGTATCAGGTAGCGATAGTAGCATAAGTGTAGGACAGCTTGCAAAGATATTAAAACAGTCTGGGATAGATACGGGCAGGCAAAGGCTTTTTGATTATTTCCGTAATAATGGTTACTTAATCAAAGGTAGGACAAAAGACTTTAATATGCCTACACAGAAAGCTATGGAGCAAGGATTATTTGAAGTGCAGGAAAAAGCAGTAACGTTAAAAGATAAAACAATACTTTCATTAAGCCCAAGAGTAACGGGTAAAGGTCAGAAGTATTTTGTAGAACTATTTTCAAATAAAGGAGAGCTGATTGGATAATCAAGAAAATAAACAAGGGGCGTTAGTGCCCCGTTATTTGCAAAGCAATACACCACAGGAAACAGAACAAGAGCAAGATTTAAGTTTTATGGATTATGTATCTGATTTTGGTGCAGGTATAGTTGGTGGTGCATTGGATGCAGGGGAAGGATTGCTTCAAACACCTATGGCAATAAAAGATTTTATTACTGGCGAAGAAGTAGAAAGGGAAAGGATACTTCCTGATATAGAAACTAAAACTGCATTAGGCGATATAACTAATACTGTAACACAAGGAGCATTAGGGCTTGTAGGTGCAGGGAAGTTCCTAAAAGCATTAGAACTTGGCAGTAAAGGTGCAAAGCTTGCCTCTACAAGTAAAGCATTGCATAATTTAAACAATGCAACAACTGCAAAAGGGATAATAGGTAGTGGTGCCGTAAAAGGCTTTATTGGCGATTTCACAGTGTTTGATGAAAACGAAGAAAGGCTATCAGAGGCAATAGAGAGTATCCCCGCACTATCAAACCCTGTAACTGAATATTTAGCAGATAGGGAAGACGACAGTAAAGCAGAGGCTCGGTTTAAAAATGCTTTAGAAGGTATTGGCTTAGGTGCTTTAATAGATAGTGTTTTTGTTATGGCAAAAGCAAGTAAATCATATATTAAAGCAAAAGGAAAAAACCTGTATGGCAAAGCCTATAACGAAGAACTTGAAAAGACACTTAAAGACATAGCAGAAAGCAGAGCGGTAGAAGAAACTGACACAGTAATAAAAGAAGAAGCAAAAGAGATAGGCGGTCTACCTGTAAAGCAAGAAGAAAACCTTGAAAGCTTTTCTGAAAAAGTGTTTACAGAAAGCGAGAATATAAAAGCAACTGATTATGATAGCTACCACAAATTATTAACTAGTGATAAAAGAAACAAAAAGCTATTAAAAGATATAGATACATTAGCAGAAAGGCTTACAGTAGATATAAGTAAGGTGGCAGGAGACGATGTAGACGATATTGTTACAGCTTTTTCTAAACTTACAAAAGATAATCCAGCGTTTACAAAAGTAGGAAGTAACAACGAATACTTACATAAGACGTTAATGGATAAAGTTAAAACAAAGCTAGCAACAAATATGAGTTGGAAAGAAACTGTTTTACAGGCAGATAGCCTGTTTAACCAAGACTTAATGGATAAATCCTTAAGGGCT
Organism: uncultured Mucispirillum sp.; assembly: GCA_937890655.1. Taxonomy (GTDB): domain Bacteria; phylum Chrysiogenota; class Deferribacteres; order Deferribacterales; family Mucispirillaceae; genus Mucispirillum. The sequence continues at coordinate 27,045 of CALADT010000034.1, forward strand.
TATTTAAAAGCAGATAGCGAGGCGTTAAACACATTAGCACCAAGACTGCTTTCTTACAGGCTTGATACTGTATCAAAGCTTAATCAGGTTGTAAAGCTTACAGAAAAAAGTTTACAAGGCGGTCTTTTAAACAATAAAGAACTTATTGAAGCTTATTCTGATTTAACAGAAACAATAGGATATACTAGCTCTATTATTAGCGGAGTAGGAAGAGCCTTAAATTCTTTAAAAATCAACCTGAATAAGCAGGAGTTGGAAAAAGTAATAAATGCTCTTGAAACTAAGCCACCTGCCCTTACAGGCAAAAATATGAAGCCTGACAAGGTAAATAAAGAAGATTTACTAAAAGGGACAGAGTTAGCAGAATTTGTTGGAAAAGATATAGACATAAACAAAAACACATTAAAGGCTTTTGAGACATTAACCCAAATGGGTATGGATATAACAGATGTTAATAATCAGAAGTTACTGTTAGGTATGGCAAGAGGTTATGAAGATAACCTTATTAAAATGCTTAATAAAAAGAATATCTCAAACAAACAATATGCTTATGAAAGTTTTATAAGTTACTTTACTAACAACTTACTATCAAGCCCTGTAACACAAGTATTTAACGTAATAGGTGGTATAGTAAAGGGAGCATTTACACCTATGGAAAGAATAATGGGTGGTATGGTTACAGCTAACGGAAAAGCCGTAATGGAGGGTGTAAGACTTCTAATAGGTTATAGAGTAGCTTTTATGGATAGTTTAAAGGCCGCAAGGCTAGCTTTAAAAATGGGCGAAAGCTTAATAGATAATAGTAAAAACTATCCTGCTGTAAACAGTAAAAGCATAGCAGAAAGCCTTAAATGGCAATATGCAGGCAATGCTGAAAATATGAGCCAGATAGATGCTTACCGCAATATACGGCCAGAAATGGAAACTGTATTTAAAGGTTTAGGTTATATAGGTTCATTTCTGCAAACACCTTTAAGGCTTATGGGTGCAACAGATGAATTCTTTAAACAAATGGCTTATAGAAGTAAAGTTTATGCTGATAGCTACGAAAAAGCTATGGTTAGCAATATTGCAGATAAAGAGGCTTTTATAAGAAGTGAGCTCATAAGGGCTTTTGATAAAGGCGGTGCAGTAAACGAAAAAGCTTTATATTATGCAAAAAAGCAGACTTGGACACAGGAGCTTGACGGCGAAAGTGTTTTGGGTAGAACGGCATTAGCTATAAAGTCTATACCACTACTGCGACCATTTGTCCCTTTTGTAACAACACCAACAAACTTAATAAAAGATATCTTAGAGCATACGCCTTTAATGAATAAAGCCTTTTATAAAGCTATAGAAAAAGAATATAAAAGCGGAGAACAGGCTTTAATAGAGTTAGAGGGTAAGGCCGCTATGGGGTTAGCATTAGGGTTTACAGGAATATACTTAGCATCTGAAGGACTTATAACAGGTGCTTACCCTAGTAGTAAAGCAGAAAGGGCTTTATGGGAAGCCCAAAATCGCCTACCTTATTCTGTTAGGATAGGAGATAAATGGGTGCCATATAACAGGCTTGACCCGTTTGGTGCATTCTTTGGTATGGCTTCAACCCTTTATGATAAGGGCATGCGAGAGGGTGGCGACGACTTAACGAACCCACTTACTTATCTCGGGGTTGTTATTCAAAACATATCAAATAAAACATACCTTCAAGGTTTAGTGGATGTTATAGAGGCTATCCAAAACCCAGAGGGTTACACCTTAAAAGCGACTGCAACTAACCTTTTAAGTGGACTTGTGCCCTTAAGTTCGGCTTTAAGGTTTGCGTCAAGACAGCTTGACGGAGAAATGAAACAGTCAAATGGCGATATTGGGTTGAGACTGCAAAGCAATATTCCGTTTATGTCTGAAAATGTGCCAGCAAAAATAAACTTTATTACAGGTAAACCTGTAGAGCCAAGCTATATTTATTCTAATGCAAAAGATAATTTTGTATTAGAACAGTTAATGCCTTATGCTGAAAATGTTAGAGGCGGGGCACCTGCAAAAAAGATAAAGGGGGTAGATTTAACAGCTGAAGAAATATCCCAACTATCTGAATTACAGGGGACTATAAAGTTAAATGGTAAAACATTAATGGAGGCCTTAACAGATTTAACTAAAAGTTACATGTGGCAAAGAGCAGAAGGTAGGTTTAATAATAAAGATGAAAGTATCAGGGGGGAACTTGTAGAAAATATTGTAAAAAAATATAAGAAACAGGCAGAGAGAATGTTTATAAGAGGAACCCCTGCATTAAAAGAAAGAGAACACCAGGCAAGGACAGCAGAAAGAAACAGACAAGAATATATGCAAGAGCGGTTTGCAAGAGAGGTTAATATAAGTGATTTATAAGTATAGTATAGAAAATGGAATATTGGAACAGCGTAGCCTGTTCCAACTTCCGTTTAAAAGTGTAAATGGCTATAACGTTAAAGTAGACAATAAGCCACTTGTGGATAAGCTAGATTATACTATTGAAGGCTCTAGGTTATGGATAGAAAGAGATATTGCAGGGAAAGTCTTTTCTATATCTGACGGAGTAGAAGATGAAATAGAAACGCTACTTGAGAAGATAGAGCAAATAGAGTTAGAAGTAGGGTCATTAAAAACAGATGCTAATAATAATAATTCTTTACTTACGGAATTAGGGAGCCGTTTAGATGAGTTACAGGAATTACAGTCAGACAAAGACGGCACCTATACTGAATTGTTTACAGCATTAAAAAGTGAAACAGATAACAATAAACAGGCCCTAAACTCATTAAAAGGAACTGTAGATAATGAAATAGATACTCTTACTGAACTTCTAACAGAAACAGAAACACTGCTTAATAAAAAGATAGAAGATTTAGAAGGCAGGCAAGATTTAGCACATAATTCTTTAAGGGATAAAGTTGCAGAACTATATGAAGATATGGCAGAGAATGAAGACGTAAAAGAGTTACAGTCAAAATATACTGCCTTACAGAAAGATATAGAAAGTGTTAAGCAAGCCTTAAAAGAACAGCCTGAAAGTATAGACAAGTCTGTAATAGAAGAATTGTCAGAAAAGATTTCATCATTAAGACAATCTTTAGCAATGGAAACAGCCCAAAGAATAAGGGCAGATAAAGAGATAAAACTGCTACTTGATAGAATTACTACCCAGTGGGAAGATGTAGGAAATAACCTTATTATATTCCAAGAAAAAATAGCTCAAATGCTAGAATATTTTAAAAAGGAATATGATAAACAAATAGCCGATTTAGACAAAAGGGTATCATTACTAGAAGATATAATTATATTAAATGATGATACAGGTAAGGCAGAGCTTTTATTTAGTGAATATAAGAAAGAAGTTACTTCAAGGCTTTCAGACCTTTCAAGAATAATGACAGCTAACACTACAAGGCTTGAGAAATTAAGACATAAGGCATTAGGCTTTGATTTAGAGCTAAACAACAATACGGGTATATTAGGAAAACTTTTAGAGCAAAGGTTAGAAGAACTTAAAAAAGGAGGTGTGATATAGGAGACACAGCACAAAAAACATTTGCAGTGCATTCAGCAGGTAACACATTTGACAATATCGCTCATAAACTTATAGACGAGCAAATGGCAAGCGATATTAACCATTTGTTGGAACTTGTAGAAGCAGGCACAATAGCCACATTAAAACATATTGATAGAAAAGATAACCCCCACGAAGTAACAAAAGAGCAGGTAGGTTTAGGTAATGTTGATAACACTTCTGACGCAGATAAGCCAATAAGTAATGCAACACAATCCGCTCTTAATACTTTAACAAATAATACAAACAATATGATAAACCAAGTAAATGAAAATATTGGTATTATGGTAGGGCAGTTAAATAATAACATAGGAGTTATTACTGGCGAACTTAACAAGCAAATATTAGGCACACAGTCAGCTATAGAAACCTTTAAAGAAGAAAATAAAACAGAGCATGACAAGATTAATAGTGCTATAAATACTGTAAAAGTGGAAACAGCATCAGCTATATTTACTTTATCGGCAAATATTGGGTCAGCTATTAACACTTTTAGAGAAGAGAATAGGGTAGAACATGGCAAGATTAATAGTGCTATAAACACTTTAAAGGTAGATACTGTGTCAGCTATAAAAACTTTTAAAGAAGAAAATAAAGCAGAACATAATAAAATTAATAGTGCTATAAACACTTTAAAAGTAGATACTATATCAGCCATAAACACTTTAAAAGAAGAGTTAGATTTTAGCACCAAACCTAAAATATCAATAACTGCCGTAAACACTTTTGGTGTAAGTGATGCCGACGGTGCTATAAAACAAATGGATAAATCAGAGTTTTATAGGTTACCAGAGATAAATGTAACCACCCTTGACGCCCTTACAGTAGAGGGTAATTATTTATTGTTTGTAGAGTATGGCACTGACCTTGCAAATAAACTTGATAGTTTAATAGGGTATGGCTTTACTGGCATACAAGGAGCATTTAAGTTAGAAGTATCCCGCGGTGTTAGTGGCGGTGGTTATGATTATATGCAAAAACTTACTACAACTATTCCCACAATGCCTTTCGTGTTTTTCAGAACAAGAACACCAGAAAGGACTGACGCTTTTACAGATACTTTAATACCAGCAAAGTGGAGCGATTGGCAAAAGGCAACTAGTAATATGATGACAGTTGCTAACGCAGGAACTGTTAGCCAAGCTGTGAATGTTCTATCTTATACAGCACAAGGAAACCCTGTAACCGTTCCGTTTAAGGATATGATTGTTGGCTTAACTCCTTTACCTATTGGCTTTATATACTTTCAGCTGAGAGGTCAATCAACACCAGATGCGTTATTTGGAACTTCTGGAAAGTGGCAGGATATAAGCTCTACTTATGCAGGGGAGTTTTTTCGTGCTGTTGGAGGGGATGCTGCTAGTTTTGGAGGTAAGCAAAACGAAGGGTTGCCTGAAATTTCAGGTGTATCAACTGGTGTTGACTCTTCGCAAGTTGGCAGTGGTTCAGGCTGTTTTACTGCACAATATACATCATCAGGTGTATTGTCTGGGACTGGTGGCACTAATTATAAAATAATATTTTCTGCAAAGCGTTCAAACTCTATTTATGGGACTTCTGCTCACGTAACGCCTTATAACTCATCAATACGTATATGGAAAAAAATATCTTAAAAGGAGCAAATTATGGCAGAATATATGACAGTTGAAAATAATATTATTACAGGTATATGGTGTGGAATACCTGATAAAAACGATGCAGATATTATTATATTACCTGATAATCATCAAGTGCGGTGTGGCGAAACTCTTGAATATTATAATGATGATTTCACAAGAAAAAGTGAAGTCGAATTAATAAGGCTGGGGCTTGAAGAATGCCCACAAGGTTATATTTTAGACGGTGAAAGCATTCGTTTAATGAGTTTTGAAGAAAGAATAATTGCAGGGCTTGACCCATTGCCTGTATATCAAAAAATAGTAGACGGCAAACTTATAAATAAAACAGATGAAGAATTATGGGCAGAAAAATCAACTGATGAAAAAGCAGAAATTATAAGAAATAAAAGAAATCAGTTAATACAAGAAACCGATACTCTGCTTTTAATATATCAAGAGCAGGTTGAACTTGGCATTATATCAGCAAATGA